>NZ_AXAB01000017.1:0-137500 GCF_000472645.1 Bradyrhizobium sp. WSM2254
TCAAACGCTACAACCTCCTCATCGCGCGCCGACGAGCCCAGGTCGAAACCACCTTCGCTACTCTCAAACGCCGCATGCGGCTGACCTGCATCCGCTACGTCGGTCTGATCAAGGCGACCGGACAAGTCCTGCTCGCCTCGATCGCCTTCAACATGAGGCGGTGGGCCACGATCGCCGCGTGAGCCGCCCTCCGAGGGCGACAACTACAGATATTGGCAGGCAATTGCCGCGACCAAGGCCTTCTCTCGTGACGTCTTCAGCCTCAAAAGCCAATAACGCAACAGGCCCACAAGGGGAGAAGGTGCAGCAGCGTTTGCCGCGCGAGCTAGCTCAACCAGAACCTCGGCGTTGCCGGCTCCAGCCGGCCGCCGACGCGCACCGGCGCGATGCGCAGTGCGAGGCCCGTCGCATCGTCGGTCTCGATCGCCACGCCGCTGAGGGTCGCAACGCCTGCCGCCGGTTCGAACCGGCCCGACGGAATCCCCGACGTGAACCGCCGCAGCGGTTCTTCCTTCTGCATGCCGATGATGGAATCGTAGTCGCCGGTCATGCCGGCATCCGTCATGTAGGCGGTGCCGCCGGTGAGGATCTGGTGATCGGCGGTCGGCACATGGGTGTGGGTGCCGACGACGAGGCTGGCGCGGCCGTCGCAGAAGAAGCCGATGCCCTGCTTCTCGCTGGTCGCCTCGCAATGGAAATCGACGACGATCGCATCGGCGGCGACACCGAGGGGGCAGGCGCCGAGCTCGCGCTCCAGCGCCGCAAAGGGATCGTCGAACGGGGTCATGAAGACGCGGCCCAAGGCGTTGACGACCAGCGCATGCTTGCCGTTCTTGGTCTCGACCAAAGCGGCGCCGCGGCCGGGCGTGCCGCGCGGATAGTTCGCGGGCCGCACCAGGCGATCGGCGCGCTCGATGAACACCAGGGCCTCGCGCTGGTCCCAGGAGTGATTGCCGAGCGTCACCGCGTCGGCGCCGGCATCGAGAAACTCCTGATAGATCGCTTCTGTGATGCCGAAGCCGCCGGCGGAATTTTCGCCGTTGACGACGACGAAATCGAGCGACCAGTCCTTGACCATGCCGGGCAGATATTCGGCGATGGCGTTGCGGCCGCTACGACCGACGACATCACCCACGAAGAGAATGCGCAACTTCAGAACTCCGGAAATCGAACACGTCCGATTCCGTTAGCACATAATCCAGCGCGACGTCGTGGGATAGTGCCGGAACCGCCTCGATCTCCTGCGCGGCAAACGCAAGACCGATACCGACGATTTGCTTGGTCTTGCGCAAGTGCGCGAAGGTGAAATCGTAATGCCCCGCACCGTAGCCGATGCGGTGGCCGAGGCGGTCGAAGGCCGCGAGCGGCGTCAGCATGATGTCGGGAATGACTTCGGCGGCGGCCGGCGACGGCTCGGGAATGCCGAGCGGGCCGAGCATCAGCCGGTCGCTCGGATGAAAGATACGGAAGACCAGCGACTGGCCGCGCGCGGTGACGCAAGGCAGCGCCAGCCTTGCGCCCTCCTCGGCGAGCTTCCTCAAGAGCGGCATCGGATCGATCTCGCTGCGGATCGGCGAATAACCGGAGACGATGCTGCCGGGCAGCAGCTTGAACGGCAGCCCGCGCTTGGCGAGCTTGGTGGCCGCGGCAGTGCGCTTCTTCTCGCTCAGCGCGTCGCGTTTGGCGAGGGCCTTGGCACGGAGTTCGGCTTTCGAATTCGACATGCGCTTTGGTCCCCCACGTCATCACCCGCGAAGGCGGGTGATCCAGTATTCCAGAGGCGGTGGTGATTCACACAAAGGCCGCGGCGTACTGGATGCGCCGCCTGCGCGGGGCATGACACCTGTTGAACAGGCCGCAGTCGTCTCAACAAGCACAAACCAAGCAAACAAAAGTGCGAAGCCGCGGACGCCGTTGAAGCACTCGATCCCGGAGTTCCCTACGAAAGTAGGTGGGCACCATATGTCCGAGCCCACGGGCCCGGCCAGGGACAGTTCCCTAAAGGATCGATAAGGCCCCGGGGATATATGGCTCCGGACGCGCGTCGCAGCCTCGCCTGCGCAATGTAACAACGATACTGACGAATCACCAGAGCGATCCCACGTGGCCGCCGGGATACGGCGATAATGCTCGGCCTGCATGGTTCGAGACGCCCGCTTGGGGCGGGCTCCTCACCATGAGGGTCTACCCTTTTCACCGCAAAACAAGACCTCATCCTGAGGAGCCCGCAAAAAGCGGGTGTCTCGAAGGATGGCAGGAAGAGCCAACGGTCAGCCGATCGCGATCCCGTTGCCGACGGTCCGGTTCAGGACCTGGGTCGATTTCTCGATGCGTTCGGCGGCGGCGTTCAACGCATTCACCACCGCGTTCTGCGTCATCCTGGCGCGCTCGACGGCGGCATTGCGGAAATCCCGCAGCTCGGTCAATTCCTGCTCCATGGCGCGGACGCGGTTGCCGGCGTCGACCAATTCGTCGCAGACGGTCAGCGCCGCCATCACCGTGAGCCTGGCATCACCGATCTCGCCGAATTTTCCGCGCAGCGACTGAATCCGCGTCTCCAGGCTTTCGGCGAGCTTGAGCAGCCGCACCTCCTGGCCCTCCTCGCAGGCCATGCGGTATTGCCGGCCATTGATGGTGACGTTGATGTGGCTCATCCATCCTCTCCGGTATCGAGCACCGAGCGTATCGTGACGATTGCGGAATCCAGCCGGTCGGAGATCTCGCGATTGGTGCGCTCCAGCTTGCGCGCCTTCACCAGCGCACCATCGAGCTCATCCGCAAGCCGCGAGCGGTCCGCGCCGAGTGCCTGGATTCGCGCAGCGAGTTCGTTCTCGTCGCGATCGGCATCGCGCCGCCGCTCGACCGCGCTTTCGAGCGCGTCGAGCGCCGCCATGAGCCTGCGGGTCGCGATCTCGATCTCGACAGCAGAGGACTCGGTCATGGCGGAACTGTTGGAAACGCGATCGTTCATGCGGTCAGCGGCGGACCTTGGTGGCCTTTGCATCGGGGCTTGCCGCCCGGCAAAAGACTCGGTTCGGCAAGCGGTTAGAAGCAGAAATTTACGTGGCAAGCTAGCAAATCGCAACGTCGCCGCGAAACTATGCACCGATAGATCGGCCCTCGGCATGCCGGCGGGCTGGTTCCGGATCTGCATGATCCGCGGCTACGGCTTTTCCGGATCATGCCGTAAGCAACTTTTGCGGCCAAACCGGCGTTTGATTGCCTTGGACTCCCGGAACCGAGATGCTATCCAGCCCCCAACCTCCCGTGACCGCCAGGCTCGATCCAGCGCGGCGCACAGGGCCATCAAGCACCTCATTCCAGACGGATTTTCATCATGATGCAGCTCGATGCCACCCGTATGGCCCAGACGCAGGTCGACCACACCCGCATGGCCAACGCGATCCGCGGCCTTTCGATGGACGCTGTCGAGAAGGCGAAATCGGGTCATCCCGGCCTGCCGATGGGCGCCGCCGACATCGCCACGGTGCTGTTCACGCAATTCCTGAAATTCGACGCCGCCGCGCCCGCCTGGCCGGACCGCGACCGCTTCGTGCTCTCGGCCGGCCACGGCTCGATGCTGCTCTATTCGCTGCTGTATCTCACCGGCAATGCCGAGATGACGCTGGACCAGCTCAAGCAGTTCCGCCAGCTCGGCGGGCTGACGCCTGGCCACCCTGAGAACTTCCACACCAAGGGCATCGAGACCACCACCGGCCCGCTCGGCCAGGGCATCTCGACCGCGGTCGGCATGGCGCTCGCCGAGAAGATGCTCGCCGCCGAGTTCGGCAAGAAGATCGTCGACCACCACACCTTCGTGCTCGCCTCCGACGGCGACCTGATGGAAGGCGTGTCGCAGGAAGCGATCGCGATGGCCGGGCACTGGAAGCTCAACAAGCTGATCGTGCTCTACGACGACAACGGCATCTCGATCGACGGCCCGACCTCGCTCGCCGATTCCGTCGACCAGGTGAAGCGCTTCAAGTCCGCGGGCTGGGCCGCCGAGAAGATCGACGGCCACGATCAGGCCGCGATCGCCGACGCCATCACCCGCGCGAAGAAGTCGAACAAGCCGACGCTGATCGCCTGCCGCACCACCATCGGCTTCGGCGCGCCGCACAAGGCCGGCACGTCGAAGGTGCATGGCGAAGCGCTCGGCGCCGAGGAGCTCAAGGCCGCCAAGGAAAATCTCGGCATCTCGCTCGAGCCGTTCTCGGTGCCCGACGACGTGCTGAAGGCCTGGCGCGCGGCCGGCAGCCGCGGCGCTGTGGCCCGCCAGGAATGGGAAGGACGGCTCGGTGAGCTCGGCAGCCGCAAGCGCGCCGAGTTCGAGCGCCGCCTGCGCCATGAGCGTCCGGCCTCGCTCGCAAAGGCGGTGCGCGCGTACAAGAAGGAGCTGCTGGAAAAGCCGCTGGTTGCGGCCACCCGCAAATCCTCGGAAGCCGTGATCGAGGTCATTGCCGGCGCCATGCCGATGGAGTTCCTCGCAGGCTCGGCCGACCTCACCGGCTCCAACAACAACAAGGCGAAGTCGGCGACCGCCTTCTCCGCCAAGACGCCGAAGGGCCGCTTCATCCATTACGGCATCCGCGAGCACGGCATGGCCGCCGCGATGAACGGCATCTTCCTGCATGGCGGCTTCGCGCCGAACGGCGCAACCTTCCTGGTGTTCACCGACTATGCGCGTCCGGCGATGCGCCTTGCCGCGCTGATGGGCACCGGTGTCGTCTATGTGATGACGCACGACTCCATCGGCCTTGGCGAGGACGGCCCGACCCATCAGCCGGTCGAGCATCTCGCCGCGCTTCGCGCCATTCCCAACATGCGCGTGTTCCGTCCCTGCGACTCCATCGAGGTCGCCGAGTGCTGGGAGCTCGCACTCAACCGCATCGACGGCCCGACCGTGCTGGCGCTGACGCGGCAGAACCTGCCGCAGCTCCGCACCACCGTGCCGAACGACAATCCTTGCGCGGCCGGCGCCTACGAGCTGGTTCCGGCGCAGGGCGAAGCCAAGGCGACGCTGTTCGCTTCCGGCTCCGAGGTCGAGATCGCGGTCGCCGCCCAGAAGCAGCTCGCCGAGCGCGGCATCGCGTCACGGGTGGTCTCGGTGCCCTCGCTCGAGCTGTTGTTAGCGCAACCAGAGGCGAAGCGCGCCGAGATCATCGGCAACGCGCCGGTGAAGGTCGCGATCGAGGCCGCCGTGCGCTGGGGCTGGGATGCCGTGATCGGCCAAGATGGCGAATTTGTCGGCATGCATTCCTTCGGCGCGAGCGCGCCGGCGAAGGACCTTTACAAGCATTTCGGCATTACCGCCGAGGCTGCGGTTAACGCCGTGCTGAAGCGCGTTTCCTGAGAGTTGAGCTTGCCAAAAAAAAGGACTACGTAACGTCCCATATGATCAAGCACCGCCCGGCCGAACCGGGCGTCCGCCCTAAAAAACCCTCGCTGACGCGTTAGCCGCGCGTCCGGCGGGATGACAACGGTCATTGAAGGAGACGAAAGATGGCAGTCCGCGTTGGAATCAACGGTTTTGGTCGTATCGGCCGCAACATCCTGCGGGCGATTGCCGAGTCAGGCCGCAAGGACATCGAGGTGGTCGGCATCAACGACCTCGGCCCGGTCGAGACCAATGCCCATCTGCTCCGTTTCGACAGCGTCCATGGCCGCTTCCCCGGCACCGTCACCGTCGACGGCGATTCGATCAACCTCGGAGGCGGCAAGATCAAGGTGACCGCCGAGCGCGATCCCTCGAAGCTGCCCTGGAAGGATCTCGGCGTCGACATCGCGCTGGAATGCACCGGCATCTTCACCTCGAAGGACAAGGCCTCCGCGCATCTGACCGCCGGCGCCAAGCGCGTGCTGGTCTCCGCGCCCGCCGACGGCGCCGACGCCACCATCGTCTACGGCGTCAACCACGACACGCTGACCAAGGATCACCTGGTCGTCTCCAACGGTTCCTGCACGACGAACTGCCTCGCGCCCGTCGCCAAGGTCCTGAACGAACTCGTCGGCATCGAGACCGGCTTCATGACCACGATCCACGCCTATACCGGCGACCAGCCCACGCTCGACACCATGCACAAGGATCTTTATCGCGGCCGCGCGGCGGCGATGTCGATGATCCCGACCTCGACCGGTGCCGCCAAGGCGATCGGTCTGGTGCTGCCGGAACTGAAGGGCAAGCTCGACGGCGTTGCGATCCGCGTGCCGACCCCGAACGTCTCGGTCGTCGACCTCAAGATCATCGCCAAGCGCGCCACCGACGTGAAGGAAATCAACGCGGCGATGAAGCGCGCCTCCGAGCAGCAGCTCAAGGGCATCCTCGGCTACACCAATGCGCCGAACGTCTCGATCGACTTCAACCACGATCCGCACTCCTCGACCTTCCACGAGGACCAGACCAAGGTGCAGAACGGCACGCTGGTGCGCGTGATGTCCTGGTACGACAACGAGTGGGGCTTCTCGAACCGCATGGCCGACACCGCGGTCGCGATCGCGAAGGTGATCTAAGGGGAGCGTTATGCTTCCTGCCTGGATCGGAATTCCTGGCGTCATTCTGCTGTTCGCATTGATCGCGTATGGCATGCGCCAGGGAAGCAAAGTGACGACCAGGCAGGAAGGCAATCCACCCGAGCGCGATGCGCAGTAGCGTCGCCAGCGAACGAGTGATCAGGACATGGCCAAATTCCGCACCCTCGACGACGTCGATGTGAAGGGCAAGCGCGTGCTGCTGCGCGTCGACCTCAACGTGCCCATGGAGAACGGGCGCGTCACCGACGCAACCCGGCTCGAGCGCGTCGCGCCGACCATCACCGAGCTCGCCGACAAGGGCGGCAAGGTGATCCTGCTCGCGCATTTCGGCCGGCCGAAGGGACGCGACGCCAAGGAGTCGCTCAAGCCCGTCACCGAGGCGCTGTCGAAGGTCCTGAACAAGCCCGTCGCGTTTGCCGACGACTGCATCGGCGAGCCTGCGGCCACGGCCGTGGCGGCACTCGAGGATGGCGACATCCTCTGTCTGGAAAACACCCGCTTCCACAAGGAAGAGGAAAAGAACGATCCCGCCTTCGTCGCGGAACTGGCCAAGCTCGGCGACATCTGGGTCAACGACGCGTTCTCGGCCGCGCACCGCGCCCACGCCTCGACCGAGGGCCTCGGCCACAAGCTGCCGGCCTATGCCGGCCGCACCATGCAGGCAGAGCTCGTCGCGCTGGAGAAGGCGCTGGGCTCGCCGACCAAGCCGGTCATCGCGATCATCGGCGGCGCCAAGGTCTCGACCAAGATCGACCTGCTCGAAAACCTCGTCAGCAAGGTCGACGCGCTGGTGATCGGCGGCGGCATGGCCAACACCTTCCTGCACGCCCAGGGCGTCGGCATCGGCAAGTCGCTGGCCGAGAAGGATCTCGCGCCGACCGCGCTGCGCATCATGGAAAAGGCGGAAGCCGCCAACTGCGCCATCATCCTGCCGGTCGACGCCACGGTCGCCTATCATTTCGCGGCCAACGCGCCGTCCCACGCCTACGGCCTCGATGCGATCCCGGCCGACGGCATGATTCTCGACGTCGGCCCGCAATCGGTCGCCCGCGTCCACGCCGCGATCGACGACGCGGCGACGCTGGTCTGGAACGGGCCGCTCGGCGCCTTCGAGATGCAGCCGTTCGACCGCGGCACGGTCGCGGCCGCCAAGCATGCCGCCGAGCGCACCAGGGCGAAAAAGTTGATCTCGATCGCGGGCGGCGGCGACACGGTCGCGGCCCTCAACCAGGCCCATGTGGCCGGTGACTTCACCTATGTCTCGACCGCCGGTGGCGCATTTCTTGAATGGATGGAAGGCAAGCCACTGCCCGGCGTCGAGGTCCTGCGCGTCAAGTAGTCAGTCGACAAGTAGCTAGCGGGGCCCTGAAGGCCCAAACCGGAGAAAAAGACACATGGCTCGGATCACGTTACGTCAATTGCTCGACCATGCGGCTGAGAACGATTACGGCGTACCGGCCTTCAACATCAACAACATGGAGCAGGCGCTGGCGATCATGGACGCCGCCAACCAGGTCGATGCGCCCGTCATCATCCAGGCTTCGCGCGGTGCGCGCTCCTACGCCAACGACGTCATGCTCAAGCACATGATGGACGCGGTGACCGAGATCTATCCGCACATCCCGGTCTGCGTGCATCTCGACCATGGCAACGAGCCCGCGACCTGCATGACCGCGATCCAGGCCGGCTTTACCTCGGTGATGATGGACGGCTCGCTCAAGGCCGACGGCAAGACCCCCGGCGACTGGGGCTACAATGTCGGCGTCACCAAGACCGTGACCGACATGGCCCATCTCGGCGGCATCTCCGTCGAGGGCGAGCTCGGCGTGCTCGGCTCGCTCGAGACCGGCATGGGCGACAAGGAAGACGGCCACGGCGCCGAAGGCAAGCTGAGCCACGACCAGCTCCTGACCAATCCGGACGAGGCCGTGAAGTTCGTCCAGGAGACCAGGGTCGACGCACTCGCGATCGCGATGGGGACTTCTCACGGTGCTTACAAATTTACCCGCAAGCCGGACGGCGACATCCTCGCCATGAACGTGATCGAGGAGATCCACCGCAAGCTGCCGAACACGCATCTCGTCATGCACGGTTCGTCCTCGGTGCCGCAGGACCTTCAGGACATCATCAACACCTATGGCGGCAAGATGAAGCCGACCTGGGGCGTGCCGGTCGCCGAGATCCAGCGCGGCATCAAGAACGGCGTGCGCAAGATCAACATCGACACCGACAACCGCATGGCGATGACCGGCCAGATCCGGAAGGTGCTCAAGGACAATCCGGAAGAGTTCGACCCGCGCAAGTACCTGAAACCGGCGATGGAAGCGATGACCAAGCTGTGCAAGCAGCGGCTCCAGGAGTTCAACACCGCAGGGCGGGCCTCCAAGATCAAGAAGGTCCTGACCACCGCCGAGATGGCCAAGCGCTACGCCAAGGGCGAGCTCAACCCCCGCGTTGCGTAACGATCGCGCGGTGGCGTGATCCAGTACACGCCCTCTCCGTCATTCCGGGGCGCCGCAACGCGGCGAGCCCGGAATCCATAACCACAGCCTGGGGTTATGGATTCCGGGCCTGCGCCTTCCGGCGCATCCCGGAATGACGACCTTTCTAGTGGCACGACATTCCCTCCCGCCCCTTTACCCTGCGACGAACGTTAACTCGGCAATTGCCCGAGAACGGTCTATTTTCACGGGCAAGGGCAGAATCGTTTTGGGAGGACCTCTCGATGAATCTGACTGAGCTCAACAGGATCGCGACCGCCATGGTCGCGCCCGGCAAGGGCATTCTTGCCGCCGACGAATCCTCCGGCACCATCAAGAAGCGCTTCGACGCGATCGGCGTGGAATCGACGGAATCAAACCGCCGCGACTACCGCGAGATGCTGTTCCGATCCAGGGAAGCCATGAGCCAGTACATCTCCGGCGTGATCCTCTATGACGAGACGATCTGGCAGGATGCGAAGGACGGCACGCCGCTGGTGAAGCTGATCGAACAAAGCGGCGCCATCCCCGGCATCAAGGTCGACGAAGGCACGCAAGCCCTGCCGATGTGCCCGGGTGAAACAGTCACCGTCGGGCTCGACAAGCTCGCCGAACGCCTGAAGAAATATTACGAGCGCGGCGCGCGCTTTGCCAAATGGCGCGCGGTGATCGACATCGGCAGCGGCACTGACGGCCGGGGCATCCCCTCGATGACCGCGATCGGCGTCAACGCCCACGCGCTGGCGCGCTATGCCGCGCTGTGCCAGGCCGCGCAGATCGTGCCGATCGTCGAGCCGGAGGTCCTGATGGACGGCGACCACGACATCGACCGCTGCTATGAAGTAACCCAGCGCGTGCTCAACAAGACCTTCCAGGAATTGCGCGTGCAGCGCGTCGCGCTCGAAGGCATGGTGCTGAAACCGAACATGGCGATCTCAGGCAAGAAGTGCGCGAAGCAAGCCTCCGTCGAGGACGTCGCGGAGAAGACGATACGGCTGCTCAAGGCCTGCGTGCCGGCCGCCGTGCCCGGCATCGCCTTCCTCTCCGGCGGCCAGTCGGACGAAGAGGCAACCGCACATCTCAACGCCATGCACAAGCTCGGTCCGCTGCCCTGGGGCCTGACCTTCTCCTACGGCCGCGCGCTGCAGGCCGCGCCGCAGAAGGCCTGGTCGGGCAAGGCCGAGAACGTCGCCGCCGGCCAGCGCGCCTTCAGCCATCGTGCACGAATGAACGGCCTCGCCTCCAAGGGCGAATGGCAAAGCAGCCTGGAAAAGAAAGCGGCCTAGATCTTGTCGAACAAATCGCCTCCGCCGCGCCCGGCGCCGCGCCTTTATCTCGCGACGCCTGTCGTCGATGACCCGGCTTCGCTCGTCGCCGAACTGCCGGGCCTGCTCGCCGCCGCCGACGTCGCGGCCGTGCTGGTGCGGCTGAAGGAGACCGACCAGCGCACCATGATCTCGTGGATCAAGGCACTCGCGCCGCCGGTCCAGAAGGCGGGCGCTGCACTACTGATCGACGGCCATGCCGAACTGGTCGCGCGCGGTGGCGCCGACGGCGCGCACCTGCCCGGCATCGCCGCGCTGAAAGAGGCCCTGCCATCGCTCAAGCCCGATCGCATCGCCGGCGTCGGCGGGCTGACGACGCGGCACCATTCCATGGATGCGGGCGAGGTGGGCGCGGACTATTTGCTGTTCGGCGAGCCCGACGCGAAGGGCCAGCGGCCGTCGTCCCAGGCGATTGCCGAGCGGCTGGACTGGTGGGCCGAGCTGTTCGAGCCGCCCTGCGTCGGCTTTGCGACCTCGCTGGAAGAGGCCTACGACTTCGCCGCCAGCGGCGCCGATTTCGTGCTGGTCGGCGAGTTCATCTGGGCCGATCCGCGCGGGGCCAAGGCCGCGCTGATCGAGGCCGACGCTGCGATCAAGAAGGCCCATGCGACTGCGCCCGCAAGCCAAAATCCCGCGGGCGACGGCTAGCGCCCGACATGAAGCTCCCGCGCATCACCATCCTGGCGACGCTGCTGCTCACAGTGCCCGCGGCCGCGCAACTCCAGATCACACCGCCGGCCACAACGCCTAGCCCGCCCGCCGAAAAGCAGAAAGCCAAGCCACCCGCGCCCGCCAAGAAGAAGGAGGCCGCGCCGGCGCCGAAGCCGTCCGCCTCCCCCAAGCCGGCGCTGCCCGCGACCGTGATCCCGGCGCCTCCAACCGACAATTCCAACGTCGACCTGGTGTACGGCGCCTATCAGCGCGGCCAGTACAAGACCGCGTTCGAGCTCGCCACCGCCCGCGCACAAGCCGGCGATCCCAAGGCGATGACCATGCTCGGCGAGCTCTACTCCAACGCCATGGGCATCCGCCGCGACTACGCCAAGGCGCTGGAATGGTACAAGCGCGCTGCGGACGCCGGCGACCGCGAGGCGATGTTTGCACTCGCCATGCTGCGCATCTCCGGCCGCGGCGGCCCCGTCGACAAGGGCGAGGCGGTGAAGCTGATGGCCTCCGCCGCCAAGCTCGGCGAGCCCAAGGCGGCCTATAACCTCGCTTTGCTCTATCTCGACGGCCAGACCCTGCCGCAGGACGTCAAGCGTTCCGCCGAGCTGCTGCGCCAGGCGGCCGATGCCGGCCTTCCCGAGGCGCAATACGCGCTGGCGACCTTCTACAAGGAAGGCACCGGCGTGCCGAAGGACCCCGAAAGGGCGGTGCGGTTGCTCCAGGCGGCCTCGCTGACCGACAATGTCGATGCCGAGGTCGAATATGCCATCGCGCTGTTCAACGGCACTGGCACGCCGAAGAACCAACCGGCTGCTGTCGCGTTGCTCCGCAAGGCGTCCCGCCAGGGCAGCGCGATCGCGCAGAACCGCCTGGCCTGGGTGCTGATCAACGGCATGGGCACGTCCGTGGACAAGGTCGAGGGGTTCAAATGGCACCTGGTGGCGAAGACCGCCGGCAAGGGCGATCCGGAGCTCGACAAGCAATTGTCCGATCTGCCGGCCGAGGACCGGGCCAAGGCGGAGGCCGCCGCCAGGAAATGGCTCGGGACCAAATGACTTGACGCAATGACTTGACGTTAGCCCCCTCACAGGGCACCCAATCCCCCAAACAGGCGCGTTTTAGCGCCATTTCCCCCGATCAAGACCGGAAGCTCATGCTGTATTCCGCAACTATCAACGTCATGGTCAAGGCCGCGCGCCGCGCCGGCCGCAGCCTCAAGCGCGATCTCGGCGAGATCGAGCATCTCCAGGTCTCGCTGAAGGGGCCGGCCAATTTCGTCTCGCTCGCCGACAAGCGCGCCGAGGAGATCCTCTACCAGGACCTCGCCAAGGCCCGGCCCGGCTACGGCTTCATCGGCGAAGAGGGCGGCACCCGCGAGGGCACCGACAAGAGCCACACATGGATCGTCGATCCCCTCGACGGCACCACCAACTTCCTGCACGGCATCCCGCAATTCGCCATTTCGATCGGCCTCGTACGCGAGGGCACGGTGATCGCCGGCGTGATCTACAACCCAGCCAATGACGAGCTCTACATCGCCGAGCGCGGCAAGGGTGCCTTCCTGAACGACCAGCGCCTGCGCGTGGCCGGCCGCCGCCAGCTCAACGAATGCGTGGTGGCCTGCGGCCTGCCCCATATCGGCCGCGGCGACCACGAGGAATTCCGCCGCGAGATGACCGCGATCCAGGACCGCGTCGCGGGCCTGCGCCGCTTCGGCGCCGCCTCCCTCGACCTCGCCTTCGTCGCCGCCGGCCGCCTCGACGGCTACTGGGAGCGCGATCTCCAGTCCTGGGACATCGCCGCCGGCATGATCATGGTGCGCGAGGCAGGCGGAACGGTGACCGACATCCCGACCCCGGGCGATCCGCTGGTGACCGGGCACGTCGTGTGCGGCAATGAGTTCGTGCACGGGGAATTGGTGAAGGTGCTGAGGAAGTAGGCGTAGCGCGAAGGCCCCTCCACGTCGTCATTCCGGGGCGCGCCTCTTGGCGCGAGCCCGGAATCCATTCATCCGCAGCGATTGTCTCGCGATGGATTCCGGGTTCGCGCTGACGCGCGCCCCGGAATGACGACGGAGGCTACGTCGGTCGCACCGGCGCCGGCGGCCCGTAGCCCTCGCCTTCCTCCGCCACCGTCTCCCGATCCCCGGCCAGCACGCGCTGCACCGAGACGAAGAACACCGGCACCATCAGCAGCGCCAGGATCACCACCGCGATCATGCCGCCCATCACGATGCTGCCGAGCGCTTGCTGGCTGGCGCCGCCGGCGCCGTGGGCGATGGCCATCGGCAGCACGCCGCAGATGAAGGCAAGGCCGGTCATCAGGATCGGGCGGAAGCGCAGGCGGCAGGCCTCGATGGTGGCGTCCACCAGCGGCTTGCCTTCCTTGCGCAGGTCCTTGGCGAACTCGATGATCAGGATCGCGTCCTTCGCGGCGAGGCCGATGATGGTGATCAGGCCGACGGTGAAATAGACGTCGTTGGGCAGGCCGCGCAGCATCGCCGCGATCACGGCGCCGACGATGCCGAGCGGCACGGTGAGCAGCACCGCGAGCGGAATGGTCCAGCTCTCGTAGAGCGCGGCGAGGCACAGGAACACCACGAACACCGACAGCGCGAGCAGGAACGGCGCCTGCGAGCCCGACAGCTTTTCCTGGAGCGACTGGCCCGTCCATTCATAGCCGAAGCCGCGCGGCAATTTGCCGGCGAGGCGCTCCATCTCGGCGATGGCATCGCCCGAGGTGAAGCCGGGCTTGGCTTCGCCGGAAATGCGCACCGCCGGATAATAGTTGAAGCCGGCGATCTGCGTCGGGCCGCGCGCCCATTCCACCGTGGTGAAGGACGAGAACGGCACGAGCTGGCCGCGGCTGTTCTTGACGTTGTAGTTGAGGATGTCCTCGGTGCGCATGCGGTCGCGGGCGTCGGCCTGCACCACGACGCGCTGCATGCGGCCGCGGTTGGGGAAGTCGTTGATGTAGTTCGAGCCGAGATTGGTCGAGATCGTGTTGTTGATGTCCTCGAAGGTGACGCCGAAGGCGCCGGCCTTCTCGCGGTCGATCACCAGATTGACCACGCCGGCCTCGGGCAGGCCTTCGACATAGACCTTCTGCAGCACGGCGCTGGCATTGGCCTCCGCGATCAGCTGGTCGGCGGCGCGCATCAGGGCCGGATAGCCCTTCTGGCCGCGATCCTGGAGACGGAACGAGAACCCCGAGGAGTTGCCGAGATTGTCGATCGGCGGCGGCTGCAGCGCGGAGATCTTCGCGTCGCGGATCGACGACGACAGATCCCGGTTGATGTCGGCGACGATCGCTGCGGCCGAATCCTTCGGCCCGCGCTCGGACCAGTCCTTCAAGGTGATGAAGGCCTGCGCGGTGTTCATGCCCTGACCGGAGAAGCTGAAGCCGGTGAGGAAGGTGACGTTGTCGACGCCCGGCCGCTGCGCCAGATATTTTTCCACCTTCTCGATCACGGCTTCGGTGCGGGGGTAGGACGAGTCCGACGGCGTCTGCACGTCGGTGGTGACGAAGCC
Source organism: Bradyrhizobium sp. WSM2254 (assembly GCF_000472645.1). Classification (NCBI taxonomy): domain Bacteria; kingdom Pseudomonadati; phylum Pseudomonadota; class Alphaproteobacteria; order Hyphomicrobiales; family Nitrobacteraceae; genus Bradyrhizobium; species Bradyrhizobium sp. WSM2254. The sequence continues at coordinate 14,533 of NZ_AXAB01000017.1, forward strand.
CTGGTCGTCAACGGGCAGGAAGCCGCCGGGCAGGTTGACGAAGGCCCAGGACAGGCCGACCAGCAACGCGACATAGACCAGCATGAGGCGGCCGGTGCGCTTCAGCGAGAAGCCGACGGTGCGGGAATAGCCCTCCCTGCCGCCTTCGAGCATGCGGTTGAACCAGCCGAACACGCCCTTCTTCGCATGGCCGTGGCCGGCCGCGACGGGCTTGAGCAGGGTCGCGCACAGCGCCGGCGTCAGCGACAGCGCGAGGAAGGCGGAGAAGCCGATCGCGGCCACCATGGTCACCGAGAACTGGCGATAGATGATGCCGACCGAGCCCGGGAAGAACGCCATCGGCACGAACACCGCCATCAGCACCAGCGTGATGCCGATGATGGCGCCTGATATCTGCGACATCGCCTTGCGTGTCGCCTCCTTCGGCGGCAGGCCTTCCTCGCTCATGATGCGCTCGACGTTCTCGACCACGACGATGGCGTCGTCGACGAGGATGCCGACCGCGAGCACCATGCCGAACATCGAGAGCATGTTGATGGAATAGCCGGCGAGCAGCAGCGTGGTGCAGGCGCCCAGAAGCGCCACCGGCACCACGATGGTCGGAATGATGGTGTAGCGGATGTTCTGGAGGAACAGGAACATCACCACGAACACCAGCACCACCGCTTCGACCAGCGTCGACAGCACCTTCTTGATCGAGGCCTCGACCACGGGCGTGATGTTGTAGGGGATCTCGTAGGAGATGTTGGCCGGGAAGAAGCGCGACAGTTCCTTCATCTTCGCTTCGACCGCGCTCGCGGTCGCCAGCGCATTGCCGGTCGGCGACATCAGCACGGAGAGGCCCGCGGTCGGCTTGCCGTCGAGGCGGGTGTTGAACTGGTAGCTGAGGCCGCCGACCTCGATGCGCGCGACGTCGCGCAGGCGCACGGTCGAACCGTCGGCATTGGCGCGCAGGATGATGGCGCCGAATTCGTCGGGCGAGGAGAGCTGGCCCTTGACCAGCACCAGCGCGGAGGTGCGCTGGGTCGACGTCGACGGCTCGGCCCCGATGCTGCCCGAGGCGACCTGCGCATTCTGCGCTGATATCGCCTTGTTGACGTCGTCGGCGGTCAGTCCATAGCCGACGAGCTTGGCCGGATCGACCCAGACGCGCAAGCTGCGCTCGGTCGAATAGAGCGTGGCGCGTCCGACGCCGGGAATGCGGCGGATCTCTCCGAGCACGTTGCGGATCATGAAGTCGCCGAGGCCGACCTCGTCGAGGCTGCCGTCGGTCGAGTTCAGCGTGATGATCTGGAGCACCGCGCTCGAGGCTTCCTCGATCAGAATGCCCTGCTGGATCACCGCGCGCGGCAGGCGCGCCTCGACGCGCTTGATGCGGTTCTGCACCTCGACGGACGCCGCGCTGGTATCGGTGCCCGGCACGAAATTGGCGATGATCTCGACCTGGCCGAGCGAGTCGCTGGTCGATTCGAAATTGAGGATGCCGGCGGCGCCGTTGAGCTCCTCCTCGATCAGGCGCGTGACGCTGTTGTAGAGGTTTTCCGGAGAGGCGCCGGGATAGCTGGTCGAGATCGAGATCGAGGGCGGCGCGATGATCGGATATTGCGCGATCGGCAGCAGCGGCACCGAGATCGCGCCGATCAGGCAGATGAAAAGCGCGACCACCCAGGCGAAGATCGGCCTGTCGATGAAGAAACTCGCCATTTGGCGCTTACCCTCGTTGTTTCATTAATCCTCATGGTGAGGAGCGCGGAACGCGCGTCTCGAACCATGAAGGCCCGGCTTTCTCCCGCGGCCATCCTTCGAGACGCCCGCTTCGGCGGGCTCCTTAGGATGAGGACGACACTTGCGGCGCGAGCGTTATCGCGTGAGCTTCTGGGCGTGCCGATTGTCCGCGGTCGCGTCCGCCTCCGACCAGGATTGCGGCTTGACCTTGTCGCCGGCCGCGAACTTCTGGAAGCCTTCGACCACGACCTTGTCGCCGGCCTTGAGGCCGTCGGTGACGAACCAGATGCCGTCCTGCACCGAGCCGGTGCGCACCGGCTGCACCGCAACGTGATTGTCGTCCTTGACGACGAACACCTCGCTGCCGCCGCCACCGTTACGCTGGATCGCCTGCTGCGGTACCGCGATCGCGTCGGAATCGAGGCCCTGGTCGATGCGGACGCGGACATACATGCCCGGGAGGAGCTCGCGCTTGGGATTGCGGAACTCGCCGCGCAAGGTCACCTGGCCGGTGTGGGCATCGACCTTGGCATCGGAGAACAGCAGCTTGCCGTCGAGCGAATAGAGCGTGTTGTCGTCGAGCACGAGGCGCACCTTGGCGGCATCGGCGGCGATGCGCTCGAGGTCGCCGCTCTCGAAGGCGCGGCGGAGCTGGTTGAGCTCGTTCACCGACTGGGTGAAATCGGCATAGATCGGATCGAGCTGCTGGATGGTGGCGAGATTGGTCTCGTTCTGCACCGCGAGCGCGCCTTCGCTGACGAGCGCAGCACCGACCACGCCGTCGATCGGCGCGCGCACGGTGGCATAGTCGAGATTGAGCTTGGCGCGCGCGAGGTCGGCCTTGCGGCCTTCGACCTCGGCATGGGCCTGGCGTTCGGTCGCGATCGCCTTCTCGTTCTCGGCCTCCGGCGCAGCGCGATCCTTGGTGAGGGTGGCGACGCGGTGCGCCTGCTGCCTCGCCTGCATCAACGCAGCCTCGGCCTTGGCCAGCGCCGCCTCGTTGGCCATCACCTCGACCTCGAACGGACGCGCGTCGATGCGATAGAGCGCATCGCCGGCCTTCACCTCGCTGCCCTGGCGGAACAGGCGTTCGACCACGATGCCGGAGACGCGCGGCCGCACGTCGGAAACGCGCGTCGGCGCGATGCGGCCAGGAAGTTCGCGCACCACGGCACGCGGCTGCGGTTTGACGACGACGATGCTGACGTCAGGGTCGGCCGGCGGCGCGGAGGACGCCGCGGAGCTGGATTCGTCGCAAGCCCCCAGCAGCGGCGCAAAGGCCGCGAGCATCATTGCAACGCATGCCGATCGCGCACGAAGTCCTGACATGAAGTGGGGTGCCCCGATGTTGTTGAAACTGATCACGCTCCGCGCGGGCCCATTCTGGGCCATTCCACGCGGCTGACGCACTCAAAATAGAGTGGACGTGCTGCGATGCAACGCATGGTGCAGGCGGCCCAATGTCACACGACCTATCGTGCTGAGTTCAGGGCGCTTTCCGGGTCTCACCGGATTGTGAGTCGAGTTCCATCGCGGCGTGCTGCGACAGAAGATCGCAATCAGGGTGCGCGCTCTCTACGCTGGACTCATTCAGGCATTCTCTCTTGCAATCACGCCGAGGCAAAAGTCGATGAAGCTGCGCACTTTCGCGGGCTGATGCTGGCGTGATGGAAACAGCGCATAGAGCGGGAACATCTCGCCGGACCATTCGGGAAACAGGTCGATCAACGACCCGCTTTCCATGAGGTGACTGCTACCGAGTTGGAGAATCTGCGCGATGCCCGCGCCGGCTTCGCAAGCCGAAAGCATGGCGCCGACATCCGAGACCAGAACGCGGGCGGATACCTTCACAGGAAGTATCTCTTTTCCCTTGTGGAACTCCCAATCGAAAGGTCGCTGGTTTGCCGCGTCATAGAAACCGATGCAATCGTGGTCCGACACCTCGGACGGATGTCGTGGCCGGCCGTGCTGGGCAAGATAAGCGGGCGCCGCAACCGTGAGAACACGGGTTTCCACGAGCTTGCGCGCAACCAATGAACCGTTCGGAGGGTCTCCGAACCTCAGCGCCAAATCGAAGCCGCCAGCCCCGAGATCTCCGACCGCGTCACGCATCAGAAGCTCCAGTGACACTTCGGGATGCTGCTCCAGAAATTCCCTGATGTGGGATGACAAGACGATCCGCGAGAAGAACGGATCGACGTTCACCCGAAGCCGCCCGCGCACGATGCCGGCAGAGCCCGATGCCTCGATCGCCGCTTCTTCGATGCCGGCAAGGTGCGGTCCGACGCGCTCGTAAAAGCGCCGCCCCTCGTCTGTCAACGAGAGTGAGCGCGTCGTGCGTTCGAGCAGCCTGACCCCGACGCGCGCTTCCAGGCGCGATATGGCGCGGCTTACCGCAGAGGCGGTGAGGCCCAGCGCATCGGCCGCGCGCGCGATGGTGCCGGCCTCGATCACGGCCGAGAGGACAGTAACACCCGACAGCAACCGTCCATCGAAGGGCATCGCAATTCCTGATTTGTATGAACGTCTATTCTGACATAACGGAAATTGGATCAGCAATCATGATCTGTCATCAGTGTCGCCATCGAAGACGCGGAGGCGAACATGACGAAACGGCTTTACTTTCCGAGCACTGAATCTTGCGCGCGCTGGATGCTGCTAGGCGCGTCCATGGCGTCTCTGCTTTCGATCGCAACTTCTGCCGGAGCGCAAACGAACACCCTTCACACCGGCACAAAAAAGGAAGCGATCATGACGATGAAGCAAGACCTTGCGATGCGCTCGAAGGAGATTCATTGGCCGGAGGGCTTCAATCCCGCGACTGCCGATCTGTTTTCGCACAACGAGCTTCTCATCAATGCGTCATGCGAGAAGATCTGGGGCCACATCGTGGACGCCAGGAAGTGGCCGCAATGGTATCCGAACTCTGGCGGCGTCGAACTTCCCGAGGGCACGAAAGTACTGGGCGACGGTACGACGTGGCGCTGGAGCACGTTTGGCCTGTCGATCGAGAGCAAGGTACAAGAGTATGTGCCGCATACGCGCCTCGGCTGGTACGGTTACGCGCCGGGAACGCGGCCGAGCTTCTATCATACCTGGTATCTGGCCCCTCAAGGCACGAGCTGCCTGGTCATAACGGATGAAGTTGGCGTGGGCAAAGATGCCGCCCACCTGCGAGAGACCGATGAGAGCCTGCTGCATCGTGGCCACGATCTATGGCTGGCGACATTGAAATGGGTCTCTGAGAGCAATTGACCGGTCACCGGGGACCGTGCGCGGCATTCATGCGTGCGCGCCCTACCCCGCCGCCTTCATCCGGTAGTGGCTGACGCCCCATTCCGTTCCGTCGGCGTAGCCGAACAAGCCCGATGTCGCGAGGAAGAACCAGCGCCAGCGCCGCATCCACAAGGCGGTCTCGTCGCCATGGACCTTGCGCAGGGCCGCCTCGATCGCATCGCGATGGGCATCGAAATTGACGAGCCAGTCATTGGCGGTGCGCTGATAATGCGTGCCGCTCCAGCACCATTCCTTCTCGACCGTGAAGATGTCGTCGAACTGCCTGACGAGGTGATGGCTCGCCATCACCCCGCCGGTGAAGACGTGCTGCGCGATCCAGTCCTCGCGATTGGCCCGGTCGAACAGGTGGGAGCCGGAGCGATGGGTGACGATGTGCATGAACAGGCGCCCCTCGGGCGCGAGCCATGACCGCACGCGCGTCATCAGCTTGCGCCAGTTCATCACGTGCTCGAACATCTCGACCGAGACGATGCGATCGAACTGGCCCTCGGGCGCGAACACGTTCATGTCGGCGGTGACGACGCGCAGGTTCAAGAGCCCGCGCAGCCGCGCCTCCTCCTCGACATAGGCCCGCTGCGCCTGCGAGTGCGACACCGCCGTTACCTTGGCATGCGGAAACTGCCGCGCCATCCAGAGCGACAGCGAGCCCCAGCCGCAGCCGAGCTCGAGGATGGTCTGCCCGTCGGCGAGACCTGCATGCGCAACGGTCTGGCGCAGCGCCTCCTCCTCCGCCTCCTGCAAGGTGGTCGCCTCGGTCGTGTAGAAGCAGGACGAGTATTTGCGGTTGGGGCCGAGCGCCTGCGCGAGGAAGCACGCGGGCGCCTCGTCATTCCCGGCATTGGCGGCATCGATGTCCTCGGCGATCGGCCGCAGCATCATGCGCCCGGCGAAGGCGGCCTCGTCGTCCGCGCCCAGGGCGGAGATGCGGGTCGCCGTCCGCGAGCACAGGCGCTGGATCGCGGCGCGAATCACCACATCAGGCAGCGGCACGCGTTCGGCCGTCCCGATGATCGCGGAAACGACGCTCATGCGGCCACTCCCCTGGTCATGTCTGGTTCGGGACGCGAAAGAAGGAGCGGGCAGGTTCGGGCGTCGCCGCCTGGCCGGATGCAGGCGAACGCCATCAGGACCGCGAGCAAGGGCGCGATGACGTCCAGTCCCCCGAGATCCGTCACCATGCAAAAAATCCGACCTAAACCTGCGGAATGCCGAAGTTTTGCAAAATAAGTCCTTATCAAAGCGCGGCTTCGGCTTTGGGTTCCGGAAGCTCTCCCCGAAATCGGCGCATCCGGCGCTTTTTTTGGGCCGGCGCTGTGCCATAGTGCGCACCGCAATCACGTTCGTAACGGATGACACCGGCCATGCCGTCTGGCGCCTCGCCCCGCTCCCCCATGGACATCGAGTATACCAAGCTATCCTCGCCCAGCGTGTTCCTGGTGCGGATGCTGGTCTTCCTGGTGCTGTGCACGCTGGTCGGCGTGGTGCTCTACAAGCAGATCATCCAGGCTTTCTTCGCCAATCCGGGACTCAACGCCCTGATCGGGGCGGTGCTGTTCATCGGCATCGTGCTGGCCTTCCGCCAGGTCATCCGGCTCTATCCCGAGGTCTCCTGGGTCAACAATTTCCGCATCGCCGATCCCGGCCTCGCCCCTGCCCGGCACCCAAAACTACTGGCACCGATGGCGATGATCCTGGGCGGCGAGCGCACCGGGCGGATGTCGATCACCCAGACCACGATGCGGCACCTGCTCGATTCGATCGCGACCCGCCTGGACGAGGCCCGGGACATCTCCCGCTACATGACCGGCCTGCTCGTCTTCCTCGGCCTGCTCGGCACCTTCTGGGGCCTGATCGAGACGGTCGGCTCGGTCGGCAAGGTGATCGACGGGCTCAAGGTCGGCGGCGATTCCGGCGCCCTGTTCGACACGCTGAAGGAGGGCCTCGCCGCCCCGCTCGGCGGCATGGGCATCTCGTTCTCCAGCTCGCTGTTCGGCCTCGCGGGCTCGCTGATCCTCGGCTTCCTCGACCTGCAATCGAGCCAGGCCCAGAACCGCTTCTACACCGACCTCGAAGACTGGCTCGCGACCACCGTGCGCGAATACGGCCGGGGCGATGTGACCGTGGCCGCCGGCGGCGGCGTCGCCAGCGGCGAGCTTCAGGCCGCCGTCGAGCGGCTGCGCTCCGTGCTCGAGGAGGGCAGCTCCAGCCGCGGCACCACGGCGGCGATGGCGAGCCTTGCCGAGGCCATCCAGGCGCTGGTCTCGCACATGCGCACCGAGCAGCAGATGATCCGCGAATGGGCCGACGGCCAGGGCGAGCAGAACCGCGAGATCCGGCGCCTGCTGGAGCGGCTCGCGCGCCAGCCCGAGAAGGGCTAGCGACATGGCTCTAGCGCGCGGCCGCCGCAGCGACGGCGCCTTCAACTACTGGCCCGGCTTCGTCGACGCGCTGTCGACGCTGGTGCTGTCGATCGTGTTCCTGCTGTCGGTGTTCCTGGTCGTGCAGTTCTTCCTGTCGCAGGAAGTGACCGGCAAGGACAAGGCGCTGGAGCAGCTCAACGCCAAGATCGCGCAGCTCAACGAGCTCTTGTCGCTGGAGAAGCTCGGCAAGCTCACGCTCGACGACCAGGTCTCGCAATTGAAGGCCGGCCTCGCCTCGGCGGAGTCCGAGCGCGACCGCATCAAGGGCCTCTATGACGGCTTGGCTGCCGCCGGCAACGACGCGCAGGGCAAGTCCACCGAGCTTGGCAAGGCGCTGGATTCGGAGAAGGCGGTGTCGGCGCGGGCGCTGGCGCAGATCGAGGTGCTGAACCAGCAGATCAGCGCGCTGCGGCGGCAGCTCGCGGCGCTGGAAGAAGCGCTCGACGCCAGCGAGAAGCGCGACAAGGAATCGCAGAACCGGATCGCCGATCTGGGGTCTCGCTTGAATGTCGCGCTGGCGCAGCGCGTGCAGGAATTGTCGCGCTACCGCTCGGAATTCTTCGGCCGCCTGCGCGCCATCCTCGGCAACCGCCCCGACATCCGCGTCGTCGGCGACCGCTTCGTGTTCCAATCCGAAGTCTTCTTTGACACCGGCCAAGCAACCTTGCTGCCAGAGGGGCGCGCCGAGCTCGACACCGTGGCGAACGCGCTGATCGAGCTCGACAAGAAGATCCCGGCCGAGATCGCCTGGGTGCTGCGCGTCGACGGCCATACCGACGTCCGCCCGGTGAGCGGCGCGAACTTCAAGTCGAACTGGGACCTGTCCGCGGCGCGCGCGATCTCGGTGGTGCAGTACCTGATCTCGCTCGGCGTGCCGGCCCAGCGCCTCGTCGCCGCCGGCTTCGGCGAATTCCAGCCGCTCGACACCGCCAACACGGAGGACGCCTACAAGCGCAACCGCCGCATCGAGCTGAAGCTGACGGAGCGGTAGGGTGTCGGATACACCACAGCTCGTCATTGCCGGGCTTGACCCGGCAATCCATCAAGGAAGATTCTTTCGACGTGGATGGATGGCCGGGTCGAGCCCGGCCATGACGAGTGTCCACCGATGATCCACCTCCGCCCCTACCGCCCCGAGGACGAGGCCGCCGCCATCGACCTCTGGCATCGCACCTGGCAGCAGGCCTATCCGCAGATCGACTTCGCCGCGCGGCTGGACTGGTGGCGCGAGCGCTGGCGCAAGGATCTGGTGCCGAAGGCCTCGATCGTCGTCACCGAGCAGGATGGCGCGCTGACCGGCTTCGTCACCATCGACGGCGAAGGCTATCTCGACCAGCTCGTGGTCGATCCCGCGCATTGGGGCTCGGATGCGGCCAGGCTGCTGGTGGACGAGGCCAAGCGCCTGTCGCCTTCAGGCGTCACGTTGCTCGTCAACAAGGACAACGCCCGCGCCATCCGCTTCTACGAGCGCAACGGCTTTGCCCATGCCGGCGACGATTTGAATCCGACCTCGGGACGGCCGGTGCTGAAGATGGTGTGGAGGCCGTAGTCGCTACGCGCCAGTCTCTCGCCAACGTCGTCCCGGCGAAGGCCGGGACCCATACCGCGTGATCTATCGATGCGCGCAGGTGGTCGTACCGCGGGAAGACTCATCACGACGAGCCTTCGCCAAACTTCTCCCTGTGGTTATGGGTCCCGCCCTTCGCCGGGACGACACCGAATTTGGGGCTGCCGGCGGGTCTCGCTCGTTACGCCCCCTCGAACTGCAGCCTCGCCAGCCGCGCATAAAGCCCGTTCGCAGCCACCAGCTCCGCATGCGTGCCCTGCTCGACGATCTTGCCGTGGTCCATCACCAGGATGCGGTCGCAGGACAAGACGGTTGCGAGGCGGTGCGCGATCACCAGCGTGGTGCGGTGGCGCATCAGCTCTTCGAGCGCGGTCTGCACCAGCGTCTCGCTTTCGGCATCGAGTGCGGAGGTGGCCTCGTCGAGCAGCAGCAGCGGCGCATCGCGCAGGATCGCGCGCGCGATCGCGATGCGCTGGCGCTGGCCGCCGGACAGCGTCACGCCGCGCTCGCCGAGCGGGCTATCAAAACCTTCGGGCAGGCGGCGGATGAACTCGGTGGCATGCGCGAGCTCGGCGGCGCGCTCGACCTCGGCATCGGTCGCATCGGGCCGGCCGAAGCGGATGTTCTCGCGGGCACTCGCGGCGAACACGTTCGATTCCTGCGGCACCAGCGCGATGCGGGAGCGGAAATCCCGCGGATCGGCCGACCTGACCGGCACGCCGTCGAGCGAGATCGCGCCGCTGCGCGGATCGTAGAAGCGCAGCAGCAGATGGAAGATCGTGCTCTTGCCGGCGCCGGACGGACCGACGATCGCGACCTTCTCGCCGGGGCGCACGGTGAACGACACGGCGTCGAGCACCTTGACGTCGAGCCGCGCCGGATAGGCGAAGCTGACCTGGTCGAACCCGACCTCGCCGCGCGCCGGCACCGGCAGCGCGCGCGGGGTCGCGGGCGCCTTGATGTCGGGCTGCACATGCAGGATCTCGAACAGGCGCTCGGCAGCGCCGGACGCCGCCGAGACCTCGCCCCAGACCTCGCTGAGCTGGCCGAGGCCGGCGGCCGCGAACGCGGCATAGAGCACGAACTGGCCGAGCCGGCCCGGCGAGATCGCGCCGGTGAGCACGTCATGCGAGCCGATCCAGAGGATCGCGACCACGCTCGCGAACACGATGAAGATGATGATGGCGGTGAGCACCGCGCGCGCCTGTGTCGAGGTGCGCGCGGCCTCATAGGCCTGCTCGACCTCGCCGCCGAACCGCTTCTCGGCAAACCGCTCGCTGGTATAGGCCTGCACGGTGCGGATCGCGCCGACGAGCTCGCCCGCATAGGCGGAGGCCTCGGCGAGCGTGTCCTGCGCATTGCGCGACAGACGCCGCACCCAGCGCCCGAAGGCGACCAGCGGCAGCACGATCAGGGGAATGGCCAGCAGCACGAAGCCCGACAGCTTCGGGCTGGTGATCACCATCATCGCCGCGGCGCCGAAGAACATCATCAGGTTACGCAGCGCGATCGACACCGAGGCGCCGACGGCGGATTTGATCTGGGTGGTGTCGGCGGTGAGCCGCGAGATCAATTCGCCGCTGCGCGCGGAATCGAAGAAGGCGGGCGAGAGCGACAGCAGATGAGCGAAGACGTCGCGCCTGAGGTCGGCGACGATGCGCTCGCCGATCGTCATCACGAGATAGTAGCGCGCCGCGCTCGCCAGCGCGAGCACGGCGACGACCGCGATCATCACCGAGAAGTAGCTGTTGATCAGCTCGATGCCCTCGGGCGTCAGGCCGAAATCGATCATCCGGCGCACCGCGACCGGTACGAGCAGCGTGGTCAGCGCGGCAATCGTGAGCGCGACGAAGGCCAGCCCGGCCCGGCCGCGATAGCGGGCCACATAGGGCGCGAGCGTCAGCAGCGGCCGCAGCTTGGCGCGGCCCTTGGCGGGCTGCTCGATCAGCTCGGCTTCGATGGACGGGGCCTCAGGCGGCGCGGCATCGCGCTCGTCGCGGTACTGGTCGTCAAGCCGTTCCACAGCGCTCATGAGATCGGACCCAGGGAGACAGATCTGATCCACATAGGCCGGTGCGGGGGGAGTGGCAAATCCGGGATGTCCCTTAGGGGACGGCCCGGTTCTCCTTTGCCCACAATGGCTTGTTTTGAAGGGTCCTGTGGGGTATAGAGCCGGCCAAATCCGTCATTCGATAGCCACTCAAGCAAGGCGCCGGTCGCCCCAGGGAATTGCCATGAAAGCCGAAATTCATCCGAATTATCATACGATTAAGGTCGTGATGACCGACGGAACCGAGTACCTGACCCGCTCCACCTGGGGCAAGGAAGGCGACACGCTGAACCTCGACATCGACCCGAAGTCGCACCCGGCCTGGACCGGCGGCAACGCCCAGATCATGGATCGCGGCGGCCGCGTCTCGCGCTTCCAGAAGAAGTTCTCGGGCTTCCTCAAGAAGGATTGATCCGGCCGTTTCGGCCGCGACGAAAAACGCCCCCGGGAAACCGGGGGCGTTTTTGTTTTTTTGGCTGTCATTCCGGGGCGCGCCTCTTGGCGCGGGCCCGGAATCCATACTCCCGATCGTGGTTATGGATTCCGGGCTCGCGACTTCGTCGCGCCCCGGAATGACCGCGTGACCTTATTGCTCGAACGCGGCCTTCAGATTCGCAGGGTGGGCAAAGCGAAGCGTGCCCACCACTTCTTGTCACAAGCACGAAAGACTGATGGTGGGCACGGCGCTACGCGCCTTTGCCCACCCTACAGCGCCTGCGAGCTTACCGCTCGAACGCGGCCTTCAGTGCGTTGAGGTGCGGCACCAGCGGGTTGCCGATCGCGATGTGCTCTGCCGGCGGGGTGTGGATGGTGGTGTCGAGGCGGCGCACGCGGGTCTGCAGGCTCATCGAGCGGTGGATCAAATCCTGCAGCTGCAAGGGCAGCTTCTCGATGGTGTCGGCGGGGCCCGGATCGGCCGCGCTGAGCTTGACCTTGGTCTTCTCGCGGTTGGCCTGGACCAGCGTCATCTCGCCTTCCTTCACCGCGCGGTGCAGCAGCAGCCAGGAGGCGAGCTGCATCAGGCGGGTGGTCAGGCGCATGCTCTCGGTCGCGTAGGTGAGGCTGACGGCGCGATCGAGCGCCTTGGCCTCGGTGCGGCCGGCACCGTCGAGATAGGCGGCGGTCTCTTCGACGAGGTCCATGCCCTCGCGGAACAGCGTGCCGAACGCCGCAGAATTGGTGAACCGCTCGCTAAGTTGAACGAGAGCGCCGTCGGCCTGCAAACGTTCCATGGTTAACGCCCCTTACGCAACTGTTTACCTGTCCGGCTTTGCGCCGGCTTATGATGAACAAATCATTGCGCGGGCGGGACGCGGAGTCCAGCGACAAGCACGGATATGGTTTCCGCGGGTCTTTCCTCGGAATTCAACCGCAACGAGACGCAAAAAAGAGCCGCCGGAAGACCGGCGGCTTTGAAAGTTGATAACAGGGAGGCGTCAAACAGAGTGGACAGGAGCCACTCGGTGTCCAAACGAGGACAGTTCCAGTCATAAACCCGAAAGCTTAATCGACCGTAAACGAACTAATTTTTTGAGATTTCGTTAGCCATGTCGGTCAGTGGCCGAGTGCACTGCGGAACAAACTCTCCGTCGCCCCGGCGAAGGCCGGGGCCCATGACCACAGGGTGGAGTTGTCGCGCCAGCTGGTAATTACGAGTGATCGCCAAATGACTTGCACGGAGTATGGGTCCCGGCCCCCCGTGCGCAATTGCGCACTAGGCCGGGACGACAACGATTACGACTTGAAAATACTGTTCGCCGCATCGCGCGAGGCGCGCTTTTTCGCGGCAGCTTCTTCCAGCCTTGCGATCTCGGTCTTGAGCAGGGCGACGCGCTCGGTCAGTTCCTCCACGGACAACAGTGAGAGATCCTGTCCGATTTCGTGCATGATCTTCTTGCGCGGGCGGTCGTCGTCTTCCGTCGCCATGATCGTTCCTCCTGCGTTCGCACCGGTCACACGGCTGAGGCGGTTGCCAGCTTGGACCGCGCTGGCTAAGCAATGGCCTCGTTTCCTCCCGCACCTTTGCTCAAGGACACATCATGGACAAGCTGCCCGCGCAAATGACCGTGGTCGCCATCTCCAAGCCCGGCGGACCGGAGGTGCTGGTGCCGGAACAGCGGGCGCTGCCGCAGCCCGGTCCCGACGAGATCCTGGTCAAGGTGCAGGCCGCCGGCGTCAACCGGCCCGACGTGGCGCAGCGCTCCGGCGCCTATCCGCCGCCGCCCGGCGCCAGCGATCTGCCGGGCCTCGAGATCGCCGGTGAAGTCGTCGCCGTCGGCAGCAATGCCAAGCGGCACAAGATCGGCGACAAGGTGATGTCGCTGGTCGCCGGCGGGGGCTATGCGCAGTACTGCATCGCACAGGACGCCCAGGCGATGAGCGTGCCGCCGGCGCTGTCGATCAAGGAAGCCGGCGCATTGCCGGAAACCCTGATGACGGTCTGGCACAACGTGTTCGAGCGCGGCGGCCTCAAGGCTGGCGAGACGCTGCTGATCCATGGCGGCTCCTCCGGCATCGGCACCATGGCGATCCAGCTTGCGAAAGCCTTTGGCGCGAAAGTGTTCGTCACCGTGGGATCGCAGGACAAGATCGATGCCTGCCTCAAGCTCGGGGCCGACCGCGCCATCAACTACAAGACCGAAGACTTCGTCGCCGTGGTGAAGGCAGAGACCGGCAATGCCGGCGTCAACCTGATCCTCGACATGGTCGCTGGCGAGTATGTGGACCGCAACTACGACGCCGCCGCGGTCGACGGCCGCATCGTCCAGATCGCGACCCTCAACGGCCCCAAGGTCAGCGTCAACATCGCCAAGGTCATGGTCAAGCGCCTGACCCATACCGGCTCGACGCTGCGCCCCCGTAGTAATGCGGACAAGGCGGCGATGGTGGCCGCGATCGAGGCGAAAGTGATGCCGCTTCTGCGCGAAGGCCGGGTCAAACCGGTGATGGACAGCGCTTTCCCGCTGGAAAAGGCGGCCGATGCCCACCGGCGCATGGAGACGAGCGCACATATTGGCAAAATTGTGTTGGAGGCATAGGCCTCTGACCCACAGGGCAAGGCGGAAACCCTTTGATTTTCCTCGCTTTCGTGGCATCTATCGCGACGCACCGAACCAATTCTGTCCGGTCTGAAATCGCCTTGCACACGAAGTTTGCGTCGAACGCGGAGAACTGACCTTGCGTCTGATCAGGTGCCTCGCGCCCATCGCGCTGGGCCTCATGATTGTTGTCGCCGCGCTCCCGGCGCGCGCGCTCGACGCCGTCAGCGTCCGCGGTGACGCGCCCGCGATCGACCTCACCGGCGTGCTCGAGCATCAGCGCAGCGATGCCGACCGCATCCAGGTCTCGACCGCGCCCGGCACCGACGGCATCGTCCGCCGCATCGAGGTGCGCGCCCGCGAGGGCGGCCAGAACTGGGTGGTGTTCGCGCTCGCCAACAATACCGACGACCAGCTCGACCGCCTGATTGTCGCCCCGCATTACCGCATCGTCTCGTCAGGCCTGCTGTGGCCCGACCTCGGGCTGTCGCGCATCGCGACCATCACGCCCTCGACCGGCGACCGGCCGGAGCGGCAGGAAAGCCCGACCGCCGACGTCTTCCGCGTCACGCTCGACCCCGGCGCGGTCATCACCTTCGTCGCCGAGCTGCGCACCGACAAGCTGCCGCAGCTCTATCTGTGGGAGCCCGAGTCCTACAAGGACAAGGTCAACTCGTTCACGCTCTACCAGGGCATCGTGATCGGCATTTCGGGGCTCCTGGCTCTCGTCCTCACCATCCTGTTCGTCGTCAAGGGCAGCATCATGTTCCCGGCGGCCGCGGCGCTGGCCTGGGCGGTGCTGGTCTATATCGGGGTCGATTTCGGCTTCTGGGGCAAGGTGCTCGACATGTCGAACAACGCCGAGCGCATCTGGCGCGCGGCGGGTGAAGCGATCCTGGCGGCGACGCTGCTGGTGTTCCTGTTCGCCTATCTCAACCTCAGTCGATGGCATGTGCGCTATTCGCACATTACGGTGGGCTGGCTCGCCTTCCTCGGCTCGCTGGTCGCACTCGCGCTGTTCGACCCGGCGGTGGCCTCCGGCATCGCGCGCATCTCGCTGGTGCTGATCGCCTTCGCCGGCTTCGCGCTGATCGTCTATCTCTCCACCCACGGCTTCGACCGCGCGGTGCTGTTGATCCCGACCTGGTTCCTCCTCGTGGTCTGGGTGGTCGCGGCCGGCATGACGGTGGCAGGCTCCGTCACCAACGACATCGTCGGCCCGGCGCTGCTGGGCGGCCTCGTGCTGATCGTGATGCTGATCGGCTTCACGGTGATGCAGCACGCCTTCGCCGGCGGCGGCGCCACCACCGGCGTCGTCTCCGACATCGAGCGGCGCGCACTGGCGCTCGCCGGTTCCGGCGATCTGATCTGGGACTGGGACGTTTCCGCCGACAAGGTCTTCACCAGCCCCGAGACCGAAGCCCTGCTCGGCCTCAAGCGCGGCACGCTGGAAGGCCCGGCGGCATCGTGGCTGGAAGTGCTGCATCCGCTCGACCAGGACCGTTTCCGCGCCGCGCTCGACAGCGTGCTCGACCAGCGCCGCGGCCGCCTGGTGCAGGATTTTCGCCTGCGCACGCCGGACGGTCACTTCATGTGGTTCGCGCTGAAGGCGCGGCCGGTGGTCGGCTCCGACGGCGAGGTCTCGCGCGTGGTCGGCACGCTCACCGACGTCACCGAGCTGCGCAACGCCGAGGAGCGCCTGCTGCACGATTCCGTGCATGACAACCTCACCGGCCTGCCCAACCGCAAGCTGTTCATGGACCGGCTGGGTGGGGTCGCGCATTTCGCCAAGACCATGCCGACGCTGCGGCCGACGCTGATGGTGATCGACCTCGACCGCTTCAAGCAGGTCAACGATTCCGTCGGCATCGCGGTCGGCGATTCCATCCTGCTGACGCTGGCCCGCCGCCTCACCCGCATCCTGAAGCCGCAGGACACGCTGGCGCGGCTCGCCGGCGACCAGTTCGGCCTGATCCTGCTCTCGGAGCAGGATCCCGCCCGCATCACCGCCTTCGCCGAGACCATCCGCAAGACCATCCGCGCGCCGATCGCCTTCAACGAGCGCGAGATCTTTCTCACGGCCTCGATCGGGCTCGCGCTTTCCGATCCTCAGACGCAGTTGACGGACGAGATCATCAAGGATGCCGAGCTGGCGATGTATCACTCCAAGCGCATCGGCGGCGACCGCATCGACGTCTACAAGCCGGCGATGCGCGCCCGCAAGACCGACCGCCTGACGCTGGAGAGCGAGCTGCGCCGCGCCATCGAGCGGCAGGAGCTCACCATCCTCTACCAGCCGATCGTGCGGCTGGAGGACCGCTCCGTCGCGGGCTTCGAGGCGCTGGCGCGCTGGGACCACCCCAAGCTCGGACGCATGGCGCCGTCGGAATTCATCACCATCGCGGAAGAGACCGGCCTGATCGTCGACCTCGGCATGTTCGTGCTCGACCAGACCGCAAAGCAGCTCTCTATCTGGCAGCGCGCGATGCGCTCGCGCGAGCCGATCTTCGCATCCGTCAACGTCTCCTCGCGGCAGTTGCTGCGCCATGACCTGATCCACGACATCCGCACCGTGCTGTCGCGCTCCTCGGTGGCGCGCGGCACGCTGAAGCTCGAATTGACGGAATCGCTGGTGATGGAGAACCCGGAGCACGCGGCGCAGATGCTGACGCGGATCCGCGAGCTCGGCACCGGGCTGTCGCTCGACGATTTCGGCACCGGCCATTCCTCGCTGGCCTATCTCCAGCGCTTCCCGTTCGACACCATCAAGATCGACCAGTCGTTCGTGCGCACCACCAACCGCGGCACCCGTCCGGTGATCCTGAAGTCGATCATCGCGCTCGCGCACGACCTCGGCATGGACGTGGTGGCGGAAGGCGCCGAGACCGATTCCGACGCGGTCGAGCTCTACCAGATGGGCTGCGAATACGCGCAGGGCTTTGCCTTCGGCGAGCCGATGGACGCCGATGCGGCGATGCGCCTGCTGACGGAAGTGCGGCTGGAAGCGGCGAGCTAACCTCCCTCTCCCTTTTTTGAGGCGCCGCCCGCGAAGCGCGCGGGGTGAGGTGCCGATGAGGCCGTGCTTGATCCAGATCAATGGGCCTCTGCTCAACCGCCGCGAAAAATGGCGCGCAGCATTCGATCCAGAACGGTTTCGTCATCGAGGTCGTTGGGCTCACCACTGTCGTTCTCGGCGTGCCCACACGCGTCAAGCGCAACGGCTCGGATGAGCAAACCAGGCGTCCTTCTCAGGAGTCACGGATGACCCGGCACCTTTTCTACGCGATCACCCTCATAGGCACCGGAATGTTCCTCGCCTCGTCGGCCGAAGCAGTGACGGCTGCACGATGCGAGGATCGAGGCGCAAACTGCGTCGGCACATGTGCCGACTACACCGGCGGGGCCGGTGACGTTCGGGGCCGCCACAACGTGTGCGTGCGCGCCTGCGACCGGCAGACGACCCGATGTCTGATACGAGCACACGCCGCCGACGAACGCTGGCCCCGTGAGCGCCAATGAAGGCCTTGGTTCGGCACCGCGGCTAGCGGCAACCGTTCTCACGCTCGCGGCGGATCGCGCGTCCACCTGATCTAGCTCGGCCTGCGGCGCAACCCCATGACCAAGCCGAGACCAACCAGTAGCGAAATCGCCGCAAGACCGCCCCAGACCATTCCCGCCTGCTCGAGATAGACGTCCTGCGAGACCGGGTCGTAGCAGCGGCCGAGCTCGTTAAAGCAGCTGCGCCAGCGCCAGTAGCGGGCCTCGAAGGCCAGCGCGAAGAGCACGCCCAATCCGGTCAGCGCTGCGCCAGAAATCCCCCTCAGCCAGCGCAGGATCATGCGGCTCGCTACCACCGTTTCTGCGACTTCTTCTTCGTGAACCGCACGCTCTGGCCGTCCGGCATCCGTGTCGCCACGAACCCGGCGGCGAGGCAGGCCTCGCGCTGCGGCATCTGGATGTCGGGGCTGCGCAGGCTGTCCCACCACGAGGCGCGGTTCGCCGCGCGCGGCAAGGCCGCGCCGATGATCTCCTCGATCTGTTCAAAGCTCAGCACGAATTCGTCCTGCTTCTGCCGCAGCAGATAGTCGCGCAACGCGTCGTAATCGTTCACCGTCGTCCTCTCGTCCGAAGCCGGGTTTGCCCGATCAGGCCTGCCCAAAACCGTGAGCCGCATCAACCGTTTCTTAACTCATTGCGGCAGTGCCGTCCTACCTTAAACACTACTCAAGCTTTCGGGCGCATCCACTAGGATCGGGAGCAAACGATGCTGTCTGGATGGCGCGAAGTCATGGCCCGCCGGCCGTGGCGAGTCTCGGCGAAATTGCTGATCATCTCGTCCGTGGTGACGGTGATCGGCTTTTCCGCCATTTGCGTCAACGTCATGCTCGACATGCGCCGCGGCGAGGAGGCGCTCGCCCGCCAGACGCTGGAGAACCTGGCGACGACCATCGATTCCGATGTCAGCCGCAACATCGAGATCTACGACCTGTCGCTGAAGGCGGTCGCCAACAACATGCTGCTGCCCGAGCTCGCCACGGTCTCCAAGACGGTCCGCCACCTCATCCTGTTCGACCATGCGACCACGGCACGGCATTTCGGCGCCATCCAGGTATTCGATCCCGACGGCAGGCTGACCATCGACGCCTCCTCGCTCGATCCCCTGCCCGAGGTCAGGAGCGACGAGGATTACTTCAGGGTTCATCGCGACAATCCGGAAGCCGGGCTCTTCATCAGCCGGCCGATGCTGTTCCGCGGCGCCTATTCCATCGTGCTCAGCCGGCGCATCAGCGACACCGACGGCGGCTTCCTCGGCGTCGTCGCCGGCTCGATCCGCTTCAGCTATTTCCACGAATTGTTCGAGCGCCTGAGCCTGGACCCTGAAGACACCATCACCGTGCTCAGGCGCGACCGCACCATCATCATGCGGCGGCCGTTCGATCTCGATGTGATCGGCAAGAACCTCGCCGAGCGGCCGGCCTGGAAGGCCGACAATCTGAAGGTCGGCAGCGCGTTCGCCGGACAGGGCCCGGTCGACGCGACCCCGCGGCTCTACGTCCGCAGCAGCGGGTCCAGTCCGCTGTTCGTGGTGGCCGGCAAGCCGCTGAGCGCCGTGTTCGCGCTGTGGCAGAAGGAGGCAATCCGCATCGGCGCCGTGGTGCTGGCGCTTGCGCTGTTCGTGCTGGGATCGACGCTCGTGCTCGCACGCGAGATCGGCCGGCGCGCCGAGGCCGAGCGCAAGCTCGAGGAGATGGCAACGACGGACGCGCTCACCGGCCTGAAGAACCGCCGCAAGTTCGATGCTGTCATCGACGTCGAATGGCGGCGCGCGATGCGCCAGAAGACGCCGGTCGCGCTGCTGATGATCGATGCCGATCACTTCAAGACCTACAACGACACGTTCGGCCACCAGGCCGGCGACCAGCTGCTGGTCGGCATCGCCATCTGCGTTTCCGATTCGGTGAGCCGCGCCGGCGACTGCGCCGCCCGCTATGGCGGCGAGGAATTCGCGGTGCTGCTGCCGAACACCTCCATCACCGAGGCCTTCAGGATCGCCGAGGCGATCCGCGGCAAGGTGCTGGGCTGGTCCGACGATACGGCGACGTCGACGGTCTCCTGCGGCATCGCCAGCCTCGTCCCCGCCGCCGGCATGGACTGGTCGATCCTGGTCGCCGCCGCCGACAAGGCGCTCTATGCCGCCAAAGCCGGCGGCCGCAACCAGTCCGTGGTCGCGAGCCTTCCGAAGCTGTCGCTGGTGGCCTGAGGAGCGGCTCGTCGTAAGCGGTGCCGCACACCACACTCACGGTGTCGTCCCGGCGCAGGCCGGGACCCATACCGCGTGATCTATCGTTGCGGACGATAGCAGTACCGAACGACGAATCTTCGCCAAACCACTCCCTGGGGTTATGGGTCCCGGCCTTCGCCGGGACGACATCGTGGAGGGATGGTGGCTTCCCAAACTCGAGATGCGTGCGCGGAAATAGCCCCGCGCTACTGCCCCAGATACTTCTTCATCTCCGCGATCAGTCCGTCGCGCAGCTCGGGGCGCTTCAGGCCATAGGCGATGTTGGCGCGGAGGAAGCCGGGCTTGGAGCCGCAATCATGGCGCTCGCCCTCGAACTCGACGCCGTAGAATTTCTGCGACCTGGCGAGGCCGATCATGGCGTCGGTGAGCTGGATCTCACCGCCGGCGCCGCGCTCCTGGGTCTCCAGGATCTTGAAGATTTCCGGCTGGAGGATGTAGCGGCCGGTGATGGAGAGGTTGGAGGGCGCGGTGCCCTTGGCCGGCTTCTCGACCATGCCGTCGACCTCGAACATCTTGCCGCTGCGCTTGCCGACGCCGCAGATGCCGTATTGATGGGTGAGATGGTCGGGCACCGCCTCGACCGCAACCAGGTTGGATTTCTCGCCGAGCGAGGATGCCATCTCGATCATCTGCTTCAGGCAGCCCGGCGTGTTGAGCACGAGCTCGTCGGGCAGCACGACCGCGAACGGCTCGTTGCCGACGATGTCGCGCGCGCACCAGACCGCGTGGCCGAGGCCGAGCGGCGCCTGCTGGCGGGTGAAGCTGACGGCGCCGGCTTCCGGCTGGTTCTGCGCCAGGATCTCCTGCTCGGCCTTCTTGCTGCGCGCAGCCAGCGTCGCGTCGAGCTCGAACATCTTGTCGAAATGATCTTCGATGACATTCTTGTTGCGGCCGGTGACGAAGATGAAGTGCTCGATGCCGGCTTCCCTCGCCTCGTCATAGACGTACTGGATCAGCGGCTTGTCGACGATGGTCAACATTTCCTTCGGCATCGCCTTAGTGGCGGGCAGGACGCGGGTGCCGAGGCCGGCGACGGGGAATACGGCTTTGCGAATTTTCATGGGATCGATCGAATACCTGAGGACGTGAACGGAGCAATGTGATCTTGCTAGCTTGTTTGCAGCCGCTAACAAAGGCGGATGTGGGGCCTCGCCCTCACGGAGTTGAGAAAAAGGCCGACACCAAAATTTCATCTTTGTTAAGCTATTGGCAACCGCAACCGGGCCTCCTGATGGCGGATTTTTGGCCGGACAGGTGGGACATGATGCAATCAGTGGCAGGGCTGGCAAAACGTGCTGGATCCGTGACCAGCGGAGCGTTGGTTGCGGCTGCCTTGCTGCTGCCGGCTTGCGCGCAGGCCCAGGCACAGAACGGCCTGTCGAACCTGTTCGGCGGTATTTTCTCCGGCTCGAATCCGGCGCCTGCGCAAGCCCCGCCAGGCCCCGGCGGCGCGCAAACAGGAGCCCAACCTTGGAGCGGCGAGGACGGTGCCTCCGGCCATCCGCTGATGACGGCGGCGGCGATCCGCGAGGCGGCCTCCAATTTCAACAATTGCGTTGCAGGGATGTGGCCCGATGCCGCACGGCGCGGCATCACCCAGGAAAATTTTCAAAGCTTCACCGCAGGGCTCGCGCCCGACCTGCGCATCATGGACCTGATGGACTCGCAGCCGGAGTTCACCAAGTCGATCTGGGACTATCTCGACATCCTCGTGAACGACAACCGCCTCGCCAAGGGCCGCGAGGTGCTCGCCAAGTACAAGGCGCAGTTCGATGCCACCGAGAAGGCCACTGGCGTCGATCGCTACATCATCGCCTCGATCTGGGGCATCGAGTCCAATTACTCGACGCAGATGGGCGACCGCAGCGTGCTGCAATCCACTGCGACGCTCGCGTGCATCGGCCGCCGCCAGGCCTATTTCAAGGACGAATTCCTCTCCGCGCTGGAGATCCTCAATCGCGGCGATCTGCGCCCTGAGCAGATGCGCGGCTCATGGGCCGGCGCCTTCGGCCCGACCCAGTTCATGCCGACCGCGTTCAAGCGCTTTGCCGTGGACGGCGATGGCGATGGACGGCGCGACGTCGTCGACAATCCCACCGACCTGATCGCTTCCACCGCCAACAACCTGAAGAAGGACGGCTGGCAGGCCGGCCAGACCTGGGGCTTTGAGGTCGTGGTGCCCCAGGGATTCAACTACATGCAGGCCGACCGCGCCAAGGCGATGACGATCGCGCAGTGGGAGAAGCTCGGGCTCAAGCGCCCGACCGGCCAGCCCTTCCCGCATCCGGCCGAGAAAGCCTATCTGCTGGCGCCGGCGGGCGCGCAAGGGCCGGGCTTCCTGATGCTCCAGAACTACCGGGTCATCATGAAGTACAACCCGGCCGAGGCCTATGCGCTGGCGATCGGTCATTTCGCCGACCGGCTGCGCGGCGGGGCGCCCTTCGTGCAGCCCTGGCCGCGGCAGGAACGCGAGCTGTCGCGGACCGAGCGGCTGGAGCTCCAGCAACTGCTGGCCCAGCGCGGCTTCTACAAGGGCACCCCGGACGGCCAGTTCGGCGGCCAGACCCGGGAGGCGCTGCGCAATTTCCAGGCCTCGATCGGGGTCCCCGCCGACGGTTTTGCCTCCTCGGACGTGCTGGAACGGCTGCGCGGACGGTAGAATCGGGCCGAAAGTAACCCTGAACAGGGATTTTGCCTGCCGGCCTTGACGGGAGCGGCTGTTCCCCGGTGTATGGCCAAAGAATCTGCAACGGAATCTGCCCGTTTGGCGCCTGATTCCGTTATTATATCGAGCCTATCCAGACCCCGTTGCGCGTGCCCGAGATCGCATGTCGAAGAAGTCCCTGTTCAAAGCGCTGACCGAGACCGGCCCGTTGATCGCGCTGGGGACGGCGCTTGCGATTCTGGTGTCGGTCGCAGGACCCGCCTCGGCGCAGTTCTTCAACTTCCCCGGCTTCGGCGGTCCGCCGCAGCGCTCGGCGCCGCCGCCACCGCGTAGCGGTGGAGGCGGAGGCGGCGGCGGCTGGTTCGGCGGCGACTTCTTCGCGCCGTTCCAGCAGCAACAGCCGCAGGCGCCGCGCCAGGATTTTTCGCGCGCGCCGGCACCTAGCAAGCGCGACACCATTCCCGACAAGAACGTGCTGGTGATCGGCGATGCCATGGCCGACTGGCTCGCCTACGGCCTGGAAGACGCCTACAGCGAGCAGCCCGACATGGGCGTGATCCGCAAGCACAAGACCACGTCCGGCCTGATCAAGTACCAGCCGAAGGGCGAACCTTCGGACTGGGCGGCTGCTGCCAAGGGCATCCTCGAGACCGAGAAGCCCGACATCATCGTCGTCATGCTCGGCCTCAACGACCGCATCGCCATCCGCGAGCCCGTCGCCGACAAGCCGGCAGACAAAGACAAGAAGAACGAGAAGAGCGAGAAGAACGACAAGGGTGCGCGCGCCAAGCCGCAGGGCAAGCCGGGCGATGCAAAACCCAACAGCCCCGACACCGCCGCCAAGCCGGACGACAAGCCGGCGGATACCGATCTGCCGCAGGATGACGCCGACAACGCCGACGCGCCGCAGACCGCGGCTCCCGAGAAGACCGCGCGCAACCCGAACGGCCTCTACGAATTCCGCGACGATCGCTGGGTCGAGCTCTACGGCAAGAAGATCGAGGAGCTGGCCAACGTCCTGAAAGCCAAGGGCGTGCCGGTGCTCTGGGTCGGCCTGCCCGCGATCCGCGGCCCGAAGGGCACGGCGGACATGCTGTTCCTGGATTCGCTCTACCGCGAGGGCGCGGCCAAGGCCGGCATCACCTATGTCGATGTCTGGGACGGCTTTGTCGACGAAGCCGGCCGCTTCCTCCAGAAGGGCCCGGACTTCGAGGGCCAGATCCGTCAGCTTCGCACCTATGACGGCGTCTTCTTCACCAAGCCCGGCGCGCGCAAGCTGGCTCACTATGTCGAGCGCGAGATCACGCGCCTGCTCGCCGGCCGCTCCGGCCCGATCGCGTTGCCGAGCGAACCGGCAACGCCCGACACCAGCGCCGAACCCGGCAAGCCCGCACCGCGGCCGCTCGCCGGCCCGATCGTGCCGCTGGTTGCCGCCTCGATCTCGACCGATCAATTGCTGGGCGGCCCCGGCTCGCGTCCTGCCGCCGTCGATGCGCTCGCTGCGAAGACGATGGTGAAGGGCGAGCCGCTGGCGGCCCCCGCAGGCCGCGCCGACGATTATGCCTGGCCGCGCCGCGAAGTCGGCCGCGAGCAGGCCAAGGGCGATACCCCGATGGCCGCGACCACGCCTGACGGCAGCGCTGCTGTTCCCGGCACACCGAGTGCGGCCGCCGCGATCGCGCCGCCGAAACTCGCACCGAAGAAGCCGCCGGTGGTGCAGCAACCGGCCCAGGCGGCGCCGTCGTTCCGTGATTTCTTCGGCTTCGGCTCGCCGCAGCCAGCGCCGCGTCAGCTGGCGCCGGCGCCAGGGCCGCGCAATCCAGCTCAAAACCCCGCAATCCCGCGTCCGCCGGGCAATGTCGGGCGAGCGGCGGAAGTCCGGTAGTCCTTGCTCTGAATTGAGGTATCATTCCGGGGCGCGCCTCTTGGCGCGAACTATGGTGCACAATTGCGCACCGTAGCTCGCGCTTCGCGCGCGCCGGAATGACGGCACGGTTTCTAGCCGTAATAGCGCCAGCGTGGCGGCGGGCGACGTGCGGGCCGTGACATCAACAGCGCGAGCGCGAAGCCGATGCCGCCGGCGATCAGCAGTGAGCCCAGCGGATTGTCCTGCACCTTGCGCGCAATCGCCTGCGTGCCATCGCGAAAAGTCTCGCCGCTGTTGTCGTAGGCATCCTTGGCGTAGCCGGCCGCAACCTCGCCGGCGTCACGCACGGCGTCCTTGGCCTGGCCGTAGAGATTCTGCACGGTGCCGGCGGCCTCGCGCGCCTTGCCCGATGCTTCTGTCTGCGCATCGCCCACCAGATCTCCGACTGCGCCTTCCGCGCGGCCAGCGAATTCCTTGGCCGATCCGACAATTCGATCCTTGTCCATGTGGTCCTCCTCGGGGGTCAGCCGGAGTAACCGATCAGGCGCAGCGCAGTTCCAAACGCCGAGAGCAATCGCCTACAGAATGAGCCCGCCATCGACGACCAGCGTCTGGCCGATGATGTAGGACGACAGCGGGGAGGCCAGGAACAGCGCCGCGCCCGCCATGTCGGCCGGCGTGCCCAATCGCCGCAGAGGAATGCGCGACAAGGCACCTTCGAGCCGCTTGGGATTGTCGGTCGTGACCTTCGTCATCTTGGTGTCGACGAGGCCGGGCGCGATGCCATTGACGCGAATGCCGTCCTCGGCCCAGGCCTCCCCTAACGTGCGCGTCAATCCGACCGCGCCGGTCTTCGACGCGTTGTAGGCGGGGTTGCCCATGGTGGAATGATAGGCCGCGGTCGACGACACCATGATCAGCGCGCCCTTCGCATCCCGCAACATGGAATGAAACCGCGTCGCACAGGCCATCAGGCTCATCAGATTGACCTCGACCACCTTGCGGAAACCGCTCATCTCGAACTCGCCACGACGATAGATCACCGCGCCCTGTGCCAGCACCAGGATGTCGAGCCGATCGAAGGACGGCTTGAAGGCTTCGATCGCACTGGGGTTGCTGACGTCGAGCTGCGCGTAGGCAAGATCGGCGAGATCGGAGCCTTCCTCCGCCGAATATTCCGCAGGCTGAGCACGCGTACCGCAAACCGCGACATGCGCGCCCCTGACGCGAAAGGCCTGTGCGATGCCGTTGCCGATGCCGCTTGAGCCGCCGACGACCAGCACCTGCTTGCCTGTGAAATCGAGCTCGTTCGCCATCGCGGCCTCCCATTTTATTTTGCTTGTTTGACCTGTCTGCGGATCGATGCCAGCCTTGTCCATCTCATAACAAGAAACAAGAGACGCGAGGAAACGGCATGTCCGAATTCAAGGAGCTCAGCCGGTCGGTGAAGGGCCTGACCGTTCTCGTCACGGGTGCGGCGAGCGGCATGGGGCGCGCGACGGCGCGCGTGTTCGCCGCCGAGGGCGCGAATGTCGCGGTGACCGATTACGACGAGCAAGGCGCGATCGCCGTCGCGAAGGAGATCGCAACGAGCGGCGGGTCGGCGAAGGCCTGGAAGCTCGACGTCGCCGACGGCGGCGAGATCAAGCGCGTGGTCAATGACGTTGCAGCGCATTTCGGCGGGCTCGACATCGTCGTCAACAATGCCGGCATCTCCGTGCGCGTCGCGATCGATGACGAGACGTACGAAAGTGCCTGGGCCAAGGGCATCGCGGTGATGCTGACGGCGCATCCGCGTATCATCCGCGCGGCGCTGCCTCACTTGCGCAAATCGAAGAGCCCGCGCATCGTCAACATCGCCTCGACCGAGGCGCTCGGCGCAACTGCATTGCACAGTCCCTATTCGGCGGCGAAGGGCGGCGTGGCGAGCCTGACCCGTTCGCTCGCGGTCGAGTTCGGCCGCGAAGGCATCACCGTCAACTGCATCTGCCCGGGCCCGATCCGCACGGCGATCACCGACCGCATCTCGGAGGAGCACAAGACCATCTATGCCAAACGCCGGACGGCACTCGGCCGCTACGGCGATCCCGAGGAGGTCGCACATATGACGCTGAGCCTGTGCCTGCCGGCCGCGTCGTTCCTGACCGGCGCGGTGATCCCGGTCGACGGCGGCCTGATGGCGCGGAACGCGTGAGAGGCATCCAAGGGGGCGTAGCCTGGATGAGCGAAGCGACATCCGGGACTTTGCCTGCACCGTTCCCGGGTATCGCGGAGCCTGTCATCGGGCGGCGCTTCGCGCCGACCCGTTGGCTCACCCGGGCTACATCTTGCCTGCTACTGGCTGCCATGCGCCCCGAGCGTTGACAACTACGAGTGCGGGAGTAGCTTTTTTGCCAACAGAGCGGGAGCAACCGCTCGCGGTCCGCGGGAGAAAACGCCATGACGATCGCCATCCGGCAGCTTCAGACGCATTTTGCCGGCGAGATTTCCGGCCTCGATTTGCGAAAGCCGCTCACGCCGGATGAGGCGCGCGAGGTCGAGTCCGCCATGGACAAATACGCGGTGCTCGTTTTCCACGACCAGGACATCACCGACGAGCAGCAGATGGCTTTCGCGCTGAACTTCGGCCAGCGCGAGGATGCACGCGGCGGCACGGTCACCAAGGAGAAGGACTATCGGCTGCAATCCGGCCTGAACGACGTCTCCAATCTCGGCAAGGACGGCAAGCCGCTGGCCAAGGGCAGCCGCGCGCACCTGTTCAACCTCGGCAATTGCCTGTGGCATTCCGACAGCTCGTTCCGCCCCATTCCCGCAAAGTTCTCGCTGCTGTCGGCGCGCGTGGTGAACCCGAAGGGGGGCAACACCGAATTCGCCGACATGCGCGCCGCCTATGACGCACTGGACGAGGAGACCAAGGCCGAGATCGAGGACCTCGTCTGCGAGCATTCGCTGATGTATTCGCGCGGCTCGCTCGGCTTCACCGAATACACCGACGAAGAGAAGCAGATGTTCAAGCCGGTGCTGCAACGCCTCGTCCGCACCCATCCCGTCCACCGCCGCAAGTCGCTGTATCTCTCGTCGCATGCCGGCAAGATCGTCAGCATGAGCGTGCCGGAGGGACGGCTGCTGTTGCGCGATCTCAACGAGCACGCCACGCAGGCCGAGTTCGTCTACGTCCACAAATGGAAGCTGCATGACCTCGTGATGTGGGACAACCGCCAGACCATGCACCGCGTCCGCCGCTACGACCAGTCCCAGCCCCGCGACATGCGCCGCGCGACGGTGGCGGGGACGGAGCCGACGGTGCAGCAGCAGGCGGCGGAGTAGCGCCGAACATTCCGCCGTCGTCCCGGACAAGCGCAGCGAAGCGGAGCGCCGATCCGGGACTCATAACCACAGGAAGTAGTTTGGCGAAGACTCGTGGTTGAGAGTTCGCGCCGCAACTCCTCCCTGGGGTTATGGGTCCCCGCCTTCGCGGGGACGACACCGAGAGAGTGGCACCAGCTACGCGTGTCCCGCCTCGTTCGAGAGCATGCCGGGATCGATGCCGATCTTGCGCAAGGCGCGGCCGTATTTTTCGTCGACGTCGTCGCCGAAGATCAGGTCCGCATCCGCATCGCAATGCAGCCAGCCATTGCTCTGGATCTCGGTCTCGAGCTGGCCCGGCGCCCAGCCGGCATAGCCGAGCGCGAGGATGGCGTGCTTGGGGCCGGAACCGTTGGCGATCGCGCGCAGGATATCGACGGTTGCAGTGAGGCAGACGCCGTCGTCGATCCGGAGCGTCGCGTTCTCGATGTAGAAATCGCTGGAATGCAGCACGAAGCCGCGCCCGGTATCGACCGGACCGCCGCGCAGCACCTTCATGCTTTCGGCGTTCTCCGGCAGCTTGATGTGCTCGCCCTTCCTGATGATGCCGAGCTGCTGCAACAGCTCGGGGAAGTCGATGCTGCCGGCGGGATGGTTGACGATGATGCCCATCGCGCCTTCGGCCGAATGGGCACAGAGATAGATCACCGAGCGCTCGAAGCGCGCATCACCCATCACGGGCATGGCGATCAGGAGGCGGCCGTCGAGGTAGCCGGCCGAACTGGGGGGCGCGGGACCCGTGCTGCGGGTGCTTTCGCCCGTCCTCTTGCCTGTGGGAGCCATCGGTGAAGCACTCCGGTTTCAATTCCTATCCTGATGTTGGGCCCGGCCGCTGTCAAATCAAGGCTTGCAGAGACCTGATTCGAGTGCATCCATCACAAGCAATTCAATGGTTTGCCCCGGGTTGCCCCTGTAAAGACGTACCATGCTCACAAGAGTTCCCCTGCGTGCGGCGATCGGCGTCGCGACAACCCTGCTTGCGTCGTCGCTGACCCCCGCAGCTCGCGCCGACGACGCCTCGCCCTGGCAGCGCGACGGACATTCCGCGGTGCGCCTATTGGCGGGATCACGCAGCGGCGCCGTATTGCTCGGCGGTATCGCCTTCCAGCTCCAGCCGGGCTGGAAGACGTACTGGCGTACGCCCGGGGATTCCGGCGTTCCTCCCCGGTTCGACTTCTCGAAATCGGAGAATGTCGAAGCGGTGACGGTCATGTGGCCGGCGCCGCTGAAATTCGACGACGGCGCGGGCGGCCACTCGATCGGCTATCGCGACCAGGTCGTGCTGCCCCTGCGCATCGTCGCCAAGGCCGCCGACAAGCCGGTGACCTTGCGCGCCGAGATCAACTACGCGGTGTGCGAAAAGCTCTGCATTCCTGTCGAGGCCAGCGCCGAGCTCGGCTTCAACAGCGTCGCCTCGACCGAGGACGCGAACTTGCGTGCAGCGCTCGACACCGTGCCGAAGCCGGCCAATATCGGCGACCCCAATCCGCTGACCATCCGCGACGTCAGGCGCGACGGGCCCAAGAACGTGGTGGTCGACGTCGTCGCGCCGGCGGATGCGCGCAAGGTCAATTTGTTCGTCGAGGGGCCGACGCCGGATTGGTCGCTGCCGATCCCGGCACCGGTCGAGCCCAGCCCGCCCGGTGTGAAACGCTTCTCCTTCGAGCTCGACGGGCTGCCGCCGGGCGCCAAGCCCGACGGCGCGGCGCTGAAATTCACGCTGGTCGCGCCGGATAAGTCGTACGAGTTCAATACGAATTTGGAGTGACTGTCGTCCTGGCCTAGTGCGCAATTGCGCACGGGGGCCGGGACCCATAGCCACCGAGCCTGGTTTGGCGAAGACTTGTCGTACGGGATTGTCACCGCACCCCATCGATAGATCACGCGGTATGGGTCCCGGCCTTCGCCGGGACGACACCGGTGACCCAACCGAATCTTAACGAATGGTTGCTAATTCCCAGGGTTACTGCAGCAAGGCTGCCGCTGCATGCGGGACGCCTGGGGACTCTTCGAATTGGCCGTGATGGATGCAGAACCCGCAACGAGCGGACCGGCCGGGCTGATCGCGCGGCTGCGGGCCAAGCTCTCGGGCGGATCGAGCGAAGCGTCGCTGACGCGGCGGCTGGCCGGCACCATCTTCATCATCCGCGTCATCAGCGCGGGCCTTGCCTATTTTTCGCAGGTTCTGCTCGCGCGCTGGATGGGCACGTCCGACTACGGCATCTATGTCTATGTCTGGACCTGGGTGCTGCTGCTCGGCAGCATGATGGACTTCGGCATCTCGGCCTCCGCACAGAAGATCATTCCGGAGTATCGGACCAGCGGCGAGCTCGCGCTGCTGCGCGGCTTTCTCTCCGGCAGCCGCTGGCTGACCTTTGCCGCCTCCACGCTGATGTCACTCGGCCTCGCCGGCATCGTCAAGCTGCTCTCGCCCTGGATCGATCCGGCCGAGGTGCTGCCGCTCTATATCGGCTGCATGACGCTGCCCGCCTTCGTCGTCGCCAACACCCAGGACGGCATCGCGCGCTCGCATGACTGGATGCAGCTCGGCCTGATGCCGCAATTCATCATCCGCCAGGCGCTGATCATCGGCATCACGGCCTCTGCCTTCCTGCTCGGCTATCATCTCGGCGCGAGCGCCGCGATGATCGCGAGCCTAGGTGCGGTGTGGATCGCGATGACCGGGCAGATGGTGGTGCTGAACCGCAAGCTCGCCGGCCATGTCGGGCCCGGACCGAAGGCCTATGATGTCGGCGGCTGGCTCGCCGTCTCGCTGCCGATCCTGCTGGTGGAGAGCTTCTACCTGCTGCTGTCCTACACCGACGTGCTGGTGCTTCAGCAGTTCCGCCCCTCCGACGAGGTCGGCGTCTACTTCGCGGTGGTGAAGACGCTGGCGCTGGTCTCGTTCATCCACTACGCGATGTCGGCGACGACAGCGCACCGCTTCGCCGAATACAACGCTAGCGGCGACAAGGCACGGCTGTCGGCCTACGTCGCGCATGCCATCAGCTGGACGTTCTGGCCGTCGCTGGCGGCGACCATCGTGCTGCTGGCGCTCGGCAAGCCGCTGCTCTGGCTGTTCGGGCCGCAATTCGTGGTCGGCTACGACATCATGTTCGTCGCCGCAATTGGCCTGGTCGTGCGCGCCGCGATCGGACCGGTCGAGCGACTGCTCAACATGCTCGGCCAGCAGAAGATGTGCGCGCTGGCCTATGCGCTGGCCTTCGTGATGAACGTCGTGCTCTGCATCGCGCTGGTACCGCGCTACGGCGGCCATGGCGCCGCGGCGGCGACCTCGATCTCGCTCAGCTTCGAGACGGTGCTCCTGTTCTGGATCGTGCGGCAGCGCCTCGGCCTGCACGTGCTGGCGTTCGGCAAATAGACCCCTCGCCTGCCCTGCCCCTTGGGGAACGCCTGTTGCGTAACAGGCTCGGGAACGAGGCGAAACGACTGCCGATCGGCAGTCGGTAGCATGATTTTTCTTATTTGGTCCAGGTGGTTGCCACCCAGGGAAAATTTATTCTACGTCGTATTGCCCAACCGACAAGATAAACCTAAGATTCCCGGGACATGATTGATCCACTCTACGTCGCCTCCGGCTTCGGCGTCGGCCTGCTTGTCGGGATGACCGGCGTTGGTGGCGGCTCGTTGATGACGCCGCTGCTGATCCTGCTGTTCGGCGTCCATCCGTCCACGGCGGTTGCTCTATGCCGCGGCCACCAAGACCGGCGGCAGCTTCGTCCATGGCTGGTCGCGCAGCGTGCACTGGCCGGCGGTGCTGCGGCTCGCCTGCGGCAGCCTTCCGGCAAGCGCCCTGACGCTGTTCGTGCTGTGGAAGCTCGATCTCAGAAGCGATTCCGAGCGCAGCCTCGTCAATCTCGTGCTGTGCTTCGCCCTGCTGCTGACCGCAACGTCCCTGATCTTCCGCAAGGCGATCATGGAACGCTACCGCAGGAAGCTGGAGCGCGTCGACGAGCGCACCACGGCGATTGCGACCGTGGTCACCGGAATCGTGCTCGGTGTGCTGGTGTCGATTTCATCCGTCGGCGCCGGCGCGGTCGGCGTGACCGTGCTGCTGCTGCTCTACCCGCGCCTGCCGATGGCGACCATTGTCGGCTCCGACATCGCCCATGCGGTGCCGCTGACGCTGGTCGCGGGCATCGGACATTGGGCGCTTGGCGACGTCGATTGGGCCCTGATGGGCGTGCTGCTGCTGGGCTCGCTGCCCGGCATCATCGTCGGCAGCTTCAGCGCGACGCGCGTCCCCGAGACGGTGCTGCGCCTGACGCTTGCCAGCGTGCTGTTCGTGGTCGCCGGCAAGATCATGTTTGCGGAGCTGAACCTGTCATCCGCGTTCGTGACGGCTCTGGCCTGGACGCATTGAACGGAAACGTCGTGCCGGAACTAGTAGGGTGGGCAAAGCGAAGCGTGCCCACCCGCCTTTCGTCAATCTGAGAAAGTATGGTGGGCACGGCGCTGATGCGCCTTTGCCCACCCTACGGCACCGAGTGTCTACTCCGCGGTCCAGCCACCGTCGATCGAGAGGTTGGTGCCGGTGATCTGCGCGGCATCGTCGCTGCACAGGAACAGCGCCAGTGCGGCGACCTGCTCGGAGGTGACGAACTCCTTGGTCGGCTGCGCGTCGAGCAGCACGTCGTTGATGACCTGCTCACGGGTGAGATTGCGCGCCTTCATCGTGTCGGGAATCTGCTTCTCGACCAGCGGCGTCCAGACATAGCCGGGGCTGATGCAGTTGCAGGTGATCTTGTGGGTCGCGACTTCCAGCGCCACGGTCTTGGTGAGACCGGCGATGCCGTGCTTGGCCGAGACGTAGGCCGACTTGAACGGCGAGGCGACCAGCGAATGCGCGGAAGCGGTATTAATGATGCGGCCCCAGCCCTTCTTCTTCATGCCGGGCACCGCGGCGCGGATGGCATGGAAGGCCGAGGACAGGTTGATGGCGATGATCTGGTCCCATTTCTCCGGCGGGAATTCCTCGATCGGCGAGACGAACTGGATGCCGGCATTGTTGACGAGGACGTCGACCGAGCCGAAGGTCTTCTCGCCGAGCGCGATCATCCCGGCGATCTCGGCCGGCTTGGTCATGTCGGCGGGCGAGTAGATCGCCTTCACGCCAAAGTCCGACTCGATCTTCGCGCGTTCCTTCTCGATGTCCTCGGGCGAGCCGAAGCCGTTGATGACGACGTTTGCACCGGCCGCCGCGAAGGCGCGGGCATAGGCGAGCCCGATGCCGCTGGTCGATCCGGTCACGACGGCGTTCTTGCCTGACAGACTACCCATTCTATTCGCTCCTTTTTGCCGGGGGTGCGGAGACGTCCCCCGTGAGATCGTAGGTCACCATGGTCTCGCCGGATTGCGGCTGATCGAGCGTGTCCTTGTGGCGCATCGACATGTGCACGTCGCGCACGCCGGCTTCCCAATGCTCGACCATGGCCACGTGCGAGAAATCGTAGTCCTTGGACGAGGATTCGTAGTTCTTGCTGCGGTAGATCAGGTGCACCACGGTGACCGTGCTCTCACGAGCTGCCTTCGCAAGGAATTCGACGGAAGGGTCGTTCTTGAGATAATCGGGCAATTTGGAAATCAGGTCGCGCACCGCCCTGCGGGCGTTGTGGATCTGCTTGTTCTTGTCGGTGTTCATCCGCGTGCGGCTGGAGAAGCGGATGTCCTTCTCGCGCTCGGTGGCCTCCAGCAGCGAATTCGGCAGGTCGCCGCGGGCGCTGAACAGATCGACCTGGAAGATCAGCATGTCGCGAGCCAGCTCGGCATCGAGCACGTAATCGAGCGGCGTGTTGGAGGCGATGCCGCCGTCCCAGTAATGCTCGCCGTCGATGACGACGGACGGAAAGCCCGGCGGCAGCGCGCCGGAGGCCATGATGTGCTCGGGACCGATCTTCTTGCCGAGCTTCTTGAACTCGTAATTGTCGAAATACTTGAAATTGCCCGAGGTGACGCCGACGGCGCCGACGGAGAAGCGCGTCTTGAGGTCGTTGATGCGGTCGAAATCGACCAGCCGCTCCAGCGTCTTCTTCAGCGGCGCGGTGTCGTAATAGCTTTCCGCCTCGGGATGGCCCGGCGGCCACATCGGCGCGGGCGGCACGCGCGGGACGAAGAAGCCGGGCACGCCGAAGGTCGCGATCAGCGCGGCGCTGGTGGAGTTGAACAGCTCGCGGCTGTGATCGCTCTTGCCGATCGGCTTCCACGGCACCGGGGCCGACACCATCTCCCAGAATTCCTTCAGCCGCTTGACGCGGGTGTGGCCCTCATTGCCGGCGATGATGGCGGCGTTGACCGCGCCGATGGAGATGCCGGCGACCCATTCGGGCTCGAAGCCATAGCCGCACAGCGCCTGATAGGCGCCGGCCTGGTACGAGCCAAGCGCGCCGCCGCCCTGCAAGACGAGGACGCGTTGCGCATTCGCGGGGACGCTGGCGGATTGCGGACTATGATCTGTCATCGGGGAACAATAGCAAATGGCGAGCCACCGTGGCGACAGTCGGCCGCGGCGTCAATGCATCCCGGGATCAAGTCTGGCTTATCGGGGATCCGTCGAGGCCAGGATCATGGTCCAGAACACCTTGTACTTGGTGTTCGGAGCATAGCCGGCCGCTATGCCCAATTTTGTGACACCGCTCTTGAGCATGTTGGCCCGGTGCGGGGGCGAGTCGCGCCAGCCGGAAAACGCTTCCGCCAGCGTATGATAGCCCGCCGAGACGTTTTCGACCGCCACGGTCGCCGGATAGCCGCCGGCACTGAGCCGCTTGGCCAGGGGCGCGCGGACGTCATGGTCCATCTTGTTGGCCGCAGCCATCGCCTGGGACTGGGATTCGGCGAGCAGCATCAAGTCGGGGTCGATCACGACGGTGCCGAGGGCGTTGTTCTGACGGTATTGCGAGATCATCACCGCGGCCGCCTGCGCGTCGAGCTTGGCACCCGGGACCGCCATATCGGCATACATCGACGGCTGCTGGACCGGCGCTTCGTTGCCGGCACAGCCGGCGAGCAGCAAAGTGATTGATATTGCGGCCGCAGCGCGCATGAATCGGGGCCCCCAAATGAAGGGCCGTTGTTGCATACCAACCGTGGCTGAAAGGTGAATTTTGAGGAAAATCGTGCCCGTCATTCCGGGGCAGTGCGCAGCACTGAACCCGGAATTTCGCTCTATCATCTCGGGATTCCGGGTTCGCGCTGATGCGCCCCCCGGAATGACGGGGCGTTAGCCCGCAAATATCCGGTAGCGGCGAGGCTCGAGGCCAATCCTGTCGCCGACATGCAGTTCCCTGCCGCGGGGAGCATCGATCTCGATGGTCTCGCCGCCCGATAGCGCCACCTCCGCGCGCTGCACCGGCCCGAAATTTCGGACGTGCTGCACGGCGCCCTCGAAGGCGCCGGTGCCGGGCGGGCCGACCAGCATGTCATGTCGCCGCACGAACAGTTTTGACGCGCCAGGCGCAAGGCCGTCTGCCGCAAGCTGGAGCGGCCGGTCGCCGAGCTGGACCACACCGTTGGCAATCTGGACCGGAAGCTCGATGGATTCGCCGATGAAGCCGTGGACGAAGGCGGTCGCGGGGCTCTCGTAGACGTCATCGGGCGAGCCGATCTGCTCGATCCTGCCCTTGTCCATCACCACGACGCGGTTGGCGACTTCCAGCGCCTCCTCCTGGTCGTGGGTGACGAAGATCGAGGTGACGTTGATCTCGTGATGCAGCGAGCGCAGCCATCGGCGCAGCTCCTTGCGCACCTTGGCATCGAGCGCGCCGAACGGCTCGTCGAGCAGCAGGATGCGCGGCTCGATCGCGAGCGCACGGGCAAGCGCAATGCGCTGGCGCTGGCCGCCGGAGAGCTGGCTCGGATAGCGATCGGCAAGCCAGTCGAGCTGCACGAGATCGAGCAGCTCCTTCACCCGGGCGCGGATCTTGGCCTCCTCTTTCCGGACCGCGCGCGGCTGCACGCGCAGGCCGAAGGCGACGTTCTCGAACACCGTCATGTGGCGGAACAGCGCGTAGTGCTGGAACACGAAGCCGACGTGCCGCTCACGCGCGCCTTGCGCCAGTGCGTCCTCACCGTTGAAGGAGACTTCGCCCGAATCCGGCCAGTCGAGGCCGGCGATGATCCGCAGCAGCGTGGTCTTGCCGGAGCCCGAGGGTCCGAGCAGCGCCAGCAGCTCGCCATTGTCGACCTTGAGGTCGACGCCGTCGAGGGCTTTGAAGTTGCCGAACTTCTTGACGAGATTCCTGACTTCAATGGTCACTTGCGTCCTGCCCTTCGTCCAGATGACGTTCGAGAACGGTTTTTGCGATCAGCGTGATCAGCGCCAGCATCGCCAGCAGCGAGGCGATCGCGAAGGCGGCGACGAACTGGTACTCGTTGTAGAGAATCTCGACCAGCAGCGGCATGGTGTTGGTCTCGCCGCGAATATGGCCCGACACGACCGACACCGCACCGAACTCGCCCATCGCGCGCGCGTTGCAGAGCAGGACGCCGTAGAGCACGCCCCATTTGATGTTCGGCAGCGTGACGCGGAAGAAGGTCTGCAGGCCGGAAGCGCCGAGCGAGATCGCGGCTTCCTCCTCCTGCGTGCCCTGCTCCTGCATCAGGGGGATCAGCGCGCGTGCGACGAAGGGGAAGGTCACGAAGGTGGTCGCGAGCGCGATGCCGGGCACCGCGAACAGGATCTGGATGTCGTGATCCCTAAGCCAGCCGCCGAA
Organism: Bradyrhizobium sp. WSM2254; assembly: GCF_000472645.1. Lineage (NCBI taxonomy): Bacteria > Pseudomonadati > Pseudomonadota > Alphaproteobacteria > Hyphomicrobiales > Nitrobacteraceae > Bradyrhizobium > Bradyrhizobium sp. WSM2254. The sequence goes on from NZ_AXAB01000017.1 coordinate 51,060, forward strand.
ATAACCCTGCGCGCCGAACAGCAGCACGAAGACAAGGCCCGAGATCACCGGACTGACCGAGAACGGCAGGTCGATCAGCGTGATCAGGAAGGTCTTGCCGCTGAAATCGAACTTGGCGATGGCCCAGGCGGCGACGAGGCCGAATACGAGATTGAGGCCAACCGAGATCGCCGCCACCAGCAGCGTCAGCTTGATTGCCGCCAGCGCCTCGGGCTCGGCAAGCGCGGCGAAATAGGCGAGGATGCCCTTTGAGAACGCCTGCGCGAACACGACGACCAATGGCAGCACGACGAAGACCGAGAGGAACAGCACCGCCAGCGTGATGATGGCGATGCGCACCGCCCTCGGCTCGGTGCGAAGGTTGTCACGCGCCGCCGCCGCGTGCGCGCGCGCCTTCGCATCGGGCGAGGAGAGCGAAACCGAATCTGCGATCTGCATCGTCATCGCATCCTCCTCAACGCGCCGGGATCCGGCTCTGCGTCCAGCGCTGGAGCCGGTTGACGGCGAAGATGGTGACGAAGGACACGACGAGCATGACCACCGCGATGGCGGTCGCATCAGCGTAGCGGAATTCGGAGAGGCGGATCACGATCAACAGCGGCGCAATCTCGGAGACGTTCGGCAGATTGCCGGCGATGAAGATCACCGAGCCGTATTCGCCAACGGCGCGCGCGAAGGCGAGCGCGAGGCCGGTGAGCAGCGCCGGTCCGAGCGAGGGCAGGATCACGCGGCTGATGGTCTGCCAGCGGCTCGCGCCCAGGCTGCCCGCGGCCTCCTCGATCTCGGGGTCGAGATCCTGGAGCACCGGCTGCACCGTGCGCACCACGAAGGGAATGCCGATGAAGATCATGGCAACGAAGATACCGACCGGCGTGAACGCCACCTTGATGCCGAGCGCCGCGAGCGGCGCGCCCAGCCAGCCCTTCTCGGCGAACAGCGAGGTCAGCGCGACGCCGGCGACCGCCGTCGGCAGCGCGAAGGGCACGTCGACGATGGCATCGAAGATTCGCCGGCCGGGAAAGCGGTAGCGCACCAGCGCCCAGACGATGATGCTGCCCATCACCAGATTGACGCAGGCCGCCGCGAAGGCGAGGCCGAACGAGACCCGCAGCGCGTTCAGGGTGCGGCGGCTCGAGAGGATGTTCCAGAACTGCTCGGGGCTCAGCTCGAGCGATTTCAGGAACAGGCCGGCGAGCGGAATCAGGATGATAATCGATAGCCAGGAAAGCGTCAGTCCCATGGTGAGACCAAAGCCCGGCAATGTCCGGCGTCGTGCTGCTGCAACTGCGCTCACCAGGCCCCCTGCTAAAGCCTCCTAAAACGGCGCCCGATCAGTTCTTGTAGATCTGATCGAAAATGCCGCCGTCGGCAAAATGTTCCTTCTGCGCCTTGCTCCAGCCGCCGAAAACGTCGTCGATGGTGAAAAGCTCGACCTTCGCGAAGGAGTTTTCATATTTTTTGGCGATCTCGGCGTCGCGCGGACGGTAGAAATTGCGCGCGGCGATCTCCTGGCCCTCCTTGGTGTACCAGTACTGGAGGTAGGCGTCGGCCGCGTTGCGGGTGCCTTTTTTATCGGCAACCTTGTCGACGATCGCGACCGGCGGCTCCGCAAGGATCGATTGCGGCGGCGCGACGATCTGGAATTTTTCCGGACCGAATTCCTTGAGCGCGAGATAGGCCTCGTTCTCCCAGGCGAGCAGCACGTCGCCGACGCCGCGCTCGACGAAGGTCACCGTGGCGCCGCGCGCGCCGGTATCGAGCACCGGCACCTGCTGGTAGAGTTTGCCGATGAAATCCTTGGCCTTGTCGGCTGATCCGTATTTCTTCTGCGCGAAGCCCCAGGCCGCCAGATAGTTCCAGCGCGCGCCGCCCGATGTCTTCGGGTTCGGCGTGATCACGGCAACGCCCGGCTTGAGCAGGTCGTCCCAGTCCTTGATGCCCTTCGGGTTGCCCTTGCGCACCAGGAACACGATGGTCGACGTGTAGGGCGATGAATTCTGCGGCAGACGCTTCTGCCAGTCGGCCGTCGTGAGGCCCTTGCTCGCGATCGCATCGATGTCATAGGCGAGCGCGAGCGTCACCACATCGGCCTGCAATCCGTCGATCACCGCGCGCGCCTGCGAACCGCTGCCGCCATGCGACTGCTTGATCTCGACGCTCTTGCCGGTTTCCTTCTGATAGGCACCCGCAAACGCCTTGTTGAACTCGGCATAGAGCTCCCGCGTCGGATCGTACGAAACGTTCAACAGGTTGATGTCGGCGGCGAGAGCCGAGCTTGCCCAAAGCAGTCCTGCCACGAGCGGAACGATACGGCGCAGCATGTCCATCTCCATTCACCTCGACGACATCGGCGTCATCGATGGCAGGCATAACTCGGGGCGAAACGCGCTTAAGTCAACGGAACCGGATTTTCTTGTTCGCGGCGTCGCAGCCTGACTGTGCTACGAAGTCTTCATCGTGTGGATGCCGCATTCTGTCTTGGCCCGGCCGCGCCAGCGACCGGCGCGTGCATCCTCGCCTTCGGCCGTTCTGCTGGTGCAAGGCATACACCCAACCGACAGGAAACCGGAGGCAGCCAGTGGATGACGCGGCAATTTGGCGCGGACGAAAATCGCATCGAGTTCCTCGCGCGAGACGTTGGCGAAGGGGTTGAACTTCAGCCGCGTGCCGTCGTCCTCGACCACCGGAATGTCGGCGCGCGCATTGCCCTGGAAGCGCTTGCGGCCGTTGATCCAGGCATCGAACGGCTTCAGCGCGCGCGCCAGCGGCTCCACCTTGCGGATGCGGCAGCAGGCGTCGGGATCGGAGAACCAGAGGTCGCGCTCGGGATCCTCGCGCGACAGCGTCTCCTCCGCCGGCTTGATCGAGCGGACGTCCTTGAGACCCAGCGTCGCGACCAGCGTGTCGCGATAGGCGAGCGTCTCCTCGAACAGCCAGCCGGTGTCGAGGAAGATCACGGGGATCGCAGGATCGACGTCCGCCATCACCTTCAGAAGCGTCGCCGATTCCGTGCCGAAGGACGACACCACCGCAAGCTTGTCGCGGCCGACCGACTTCAGGGCCGCGGCGATGATCTCCGCGGGCGAGGCGTCGCGCAACGCGCGATCGAGCACCTCGGCCGAGGGCAGCGCGGAAACGGACACCGGAGATAGCTGAGGCGCAATGGCGTTCACGTGCCGACACCTTCCGAGTGACGCAACTGCATGCGCCGGTGCAGCGCCGTGATGCGGCCGTCGCCGGTCGGCTGGTAGAACACCGAATAGCGCTTTGCGGTCTGCATGAAGGCTTCCGCATCGGCCTGCTTCTTGACCTCGAAGGAATCGAAGCCCGCGCGCAGCATGAACACGAACTGGTCGCGCAGCACCTGTCCCGTCGCACGCAATTCACCGCGATAGTTGTAGCGCTCGCGCAGCAGCCGCGCCTGACTGTAGGCACGCCCGTCGCGGAAGCTCGGGAACACCAGCGCAACGGCGGCGACCTTGCCGAGATACGGCACGAGCTCGTCGATGTCGCGATTGTTCGGCCAGATCACGCCGACCTTGCCGGCACGCTTGAGCAACGCATCCGCCTCGCCGACGAAGCGCTCGGCCGGCACCAGGATGTCGCCGCCCTCGGGCAGCGGCGTGTCGACGGCCAGCTTGACGAAGCTGTCGTCGGCGATTTTACCGCCGTTAACGAGTGGCATAGACACGCTCCTTGAAGGGTTCGACGCCGAGGCGCTTCACCGTGTCGATGAACAGCTCCTCCGGGCGCTCGCGCAACGCGAGATAGGCTTCCACGATGTCCTCGACGACGTCGGCGACCTCGTCGAACTTGACGCCGGGGCCGATCAGATTGCCGAGCGCGGCGCCCTCGTCGGCGCGGCCGCCGATGGTGATCTGGTAGACCTCCTCGCCGTTCTTCTCGACGCCGAGAATGCCGATATGGCCGACATGGTGATGGCCGCAGGCATTGATGCAGCCCGAGATGTTGATGTGCAGCCGGCCGATCAGGTTGGCGAGCTCGTGATTGGCGAAGCGCCGCGTCAGCTCCTGCGCGATCGGGATCGAGCGCGCATTCGCCAGCGAGCAATAGTCGAGCCCCGGGCAGGCGATGATGTCGGTGATCAGATTGACGTTCGGCGTCGCCAGCCCGAGCTTGTCGAGCGCCTTCCACAGCGCCGGCAGGTCGCGCTTGGCGACGTGCGGCAGCGCCAGATTCTGCTCGTGGCCGACGCGGATTTCGCCGAAGGAATATTTGTCGGCGAGATCGGCGAGCGCATCCATCTGCTCGGCGGTGGCATCACCCGGAGGCGCGCCGATCGGCTTCAGCGAGATCGTGACGATGGAATAGCCCGGGTTCTTGTGCGCGGCGACGGAGTTCTTGCGCCACGCTTCGAAATCAGGATCGGCCGCGGCCTGCCGCAGCTCGTCCGGGATGTGCGGCAGCTTCTCGTACGCCGGATAGATGAAGCGCGAGCGGATGTCCTCGATCACCTCGTCGTCGATCTGGAGCGAGGAGTTGCGGATGTGCTGCCACTCGTCCTCGACCTCGCGGGAGAATTTCTCGATGCCGAGCTCGTGCACCAGGATCTTGATACGGGCCTTGTAGATGTTGTCGCGGCGTCCGTACTGGTTGTAGACGCGCAGGATGGCCTCGATGTAGCTGAGGAGATCGCGGCCGTGCACGAAGTGCTTGATGGTCTTGCCGATGAACGGCGTGCGGCCGAGACCACCGCCGACCAGGACCTCGAAGCCGGTTTCGCCCTTCTCGTTCTTGATCAGGCGCAGGCCGATATCGTGGACCTTGATCGCGGCGCGGTCGTGGTCCGACGCGGTGATCGCGATCTTGAACTTGCGCGGCAGGAACGAGAATTCCGGATGCAGCGTGGTGTGCTGGCGGATCAGCTCCGACCAGATGCGGGGATCCTCGATCTCACCGGGCGCGACGCCGGCCCACTGGTCAGAGGTGACGTTGCGCATGTTGTTGCCGGAGGTCTGCATCGCGTGGATGCCGACCTCGGCGAGATCCGCCAGCGCGTCCGGCAGGTCCGACAGCTTGATCCAGTTGAACTGGATGTTCTGGCGCGTGGTGAAATGGCCGTAGCCGCGGTCGTATTTGCGCGCGACATGGGCCAGCGCCCGCAGCTGGTTCGACGCCAGCGTGCCGTAGGGAATCGCGACGCGAAACATGTAGGCGTGGAGTTGCAGATAGACGCCGTTCTGCAGGCGCAGCATCTTGAACTCGTCCTCGGTGAGCTCGCCGGAGAGGCGCCGCTTCACCTGGTCGCGGAATTCCGAGACGCGCTCGTTGACCAGCGTGCGGTCGATTTCGTCGTAAGCGTACATGAAGAATGCCCTACAGCTCAGCCAACGTTCAGACGGGCAAGCCGATCGTCACGCCATCGCGGCGAATCTGCTCACGCAGATTACCCGGCAGGATCTTGCCGGCCTCGTCGACTTGCACCGGCGCGATATAGGGGCCGATCGCGCCGACGTCATCGGCCACGGCCTCGGCGAGCAACGCTTTCGCTTCGTCCGAGTTTCGCACGATCGCGGCATCCGTCAGTTCCACGGACCAGCCCTTGGCAGCCGTGCGATAGACGACGACGCCGTCCCAGGTCCGGTTGGCGGTCACGACGGAGGGACCCGTAATTTTCAGTTTTTGTTGCAGAGGAGAGGTCATTCGGCAGCATCCAATAGGTCGGAGATGATTTGCTTGGGTGTTTGGCGGCGAAGCGAGCCGGCATGCCGGACCACGTCACCGATGATGAGGATGGCGGGACCGCCATGGGTCCGCCGCACGAGCTCGGGCAGGTCGCGCAGCGTGCCGATCGCGCCTTGCGCATCCGGCCGCGTGACGCGGGCGAACACACCGACCGGCGTTTCCGGCGAGCGGCCGGCGGCGAACAGGCCGGCGCGGACGGCGGGCGCCGCGGTCATGCCCATGTAGACGACGACGGTCATTTTGGTGTCGGTCAGCGTCGACCAGTCCACGGCTTCCGCATCGCGCGCCTTGTGCGCGGTGAGGAAGGTGATGCGGGTCGCTTCATGACGATAGGTGAGCGGCACCTCGAAATCGGAGGCACCGCCGAGCCCGGCGGTGATGCCGGGAATGATCGAATAGGCAACGCCCGCCGTGCGCAGCGCTTCGACTTCTTCGCCGCCACGGCCGAACACGAAGGGATCGCCGCCCTTCAGCCGCACCACGCGCTGGCCGGATTGCGCGGCCTCGATCATGCGCTTGTTGATGGCGTCCTGGCCGATACCGGGCTTGCCGACGCGGCGGCCGACCGCGACGCGCGTGGTGTCGCGGCGGATGCGGTCGAGAATTTCAGGCGAGACCAGCTCATCATGGAAGACGATGTCGGCGTCCTGGAGCGCACGCAGCGCCTTGATGGTGAGAAGGTCGGGATCGCCGGGACCGGCGCCGACCAGCGCAACCGAGCCTTCCGGCTTGTCGGCACGCGCGAATTCGGAGGGATTTGAGATAGCCTTGAGCGCCGCATCCGCCTCGCCCTTGCGGCCGGCGAGCACGGAGGCGCCGATCGGGCCGTCGATGACGCGCTCCCAGAAGCGACGGCGCAGCGGAAACTCGGCAATGCGCTCGTTGATGGATTTGCGGAAACCGCCGATGAACTCGGCGAGTTCGCCGATGCGCGCCGGCAGCAGCGCCTCGATCTTCTCGCGTACGCGCCGCGCCACCACCGGGGACGTGCCGCCAGTGCCGACCGCGACCACGACATCGCCGCGATCGACAATGGCCGGGAAGATGAAGCTGGAATGCTCGAGATCGTCCATGACGTTGACGGGCAGGCCGAGCGCCTTCGCCCGCGCCGACATCGCAACGCCGACATCGCCCGCACCCGCGCAGACGATGGCGATGACGCCTGAGAGGTCGGCGGTGAGCGGATCGCCGGTCGCGATCTCAACGCGCGCAGCGTCCTCGGAGCTGAGGCTCAGATCCCGATTGCCATCGACCGCATGCACGCGGATGCGCGCGCCGGCCGCGGCGAGCACGCGCAGCTTGGCGCGCAAAAGCTCACCCGCGCCGATGAGAACCACCGGACCGGCCTTGAGATCGAGGAACACGGGCAAGAACCGCATACGATACTCGCTTCCCCCACATCTGGGGTTGACTGGAATTATTTTCTATATATGTGTCGTTTCGAGCGCGCAAAGAGAAAATTTTTTCTTCTCTTCTGCGCTGCAACTATAGAATTTTCGCCTCCAAACGCAAAGTGGCAGAGATGCATCTTCTCAAGGACGATTCCGCAGCTGTCGGAGTGAGCAGCCCCGCCCTCGTCGGACGCTCGGGCTCGCAAGAATTTTCTGCTGATGTTGCGCCCAGCATGGACCATCTGGACCAGCTCGAGGCGCAGAGCATCTACATTTTCCGCGAGGCCTTCGCCCGCCTGAAGAAGATTGCCCTGCTGTGGTCGCTCGGCAAGGACTCCAACGTCATGATCTGGCTGGCGCGCAAGGCGTTCTTCGGCCGCATGCCGTTCCCGGCCCTCCATGTCGACACCGGCAAGAAGTTTCCGGAGATGTATCGCTTCCGCGATCATTACGGCAAGGAGTGGGATCTCGACCTGCGCGTCGAGCCGTGCCCGCCCATCGATGCCGTCGACCCAACGCTGCCGCCGGCCGCCCGTTCCGCCGCGCGCAAGACCGAAGGCCTCAAGATGGCGCTCGGCAAATACGGTTTTGACGGCCTGATCGCCGGAATCCGCCGCGACGAGGAGGCCACCCGCGCCAAGGAGCGCGTGTTCTCGCCGCGCGGCCTCGAAGGCAATTGGGACGTGCGCGACCAGCCGCCAGAGTTCTGGGATCATTTCAACGCCTCGCCGCCGCAAGGCGCGCATTTGCGCATCCATCCGATCCTGCATTGGACCGAGGCCGACATCTGGGCCTACACCAAGCGCGAGAACATCCCGATCATCCCGCTCTATCTGTCGCAGAACGGCAAGCGCTACCGCTCGCTGGGCGATCAGGACATCACCAATCCGGTCGTTTCGACCGCGTCGACCATCGACGAGATCCTGGTCGAGCTCGAGCAGACCAAGGTGCCGGAGCGCGCGGGACGCGCGCTCGACCACGAGACCGAGGACGCCTTCGAGCGTCTGCGCGTCGCCGGCTATCTCTGACCTCAGGACGCAACGCGGCCATGAACATGATCGTCACCCCCGCTTCGCCCGCGACCCCGAACGGCACCACGCGCCCGCAGGTCCGCATCGTCATCGTCGGCCATGTCGACCACGGCAAGTCGACGCTGGTCGGCCGCCTGCTGCACGAGACCGGCAGCCTTCCCGATGGCAAGCTGGAGATGCTGAAAGCCGTCAGCGCGCGGCGCGGCATGCCGTTCGAATGGTCGTTCCTGCTCGACGCGCTCCAGACCGAGCGCGACCAGGGCATCACGATCGACACCACGCAGATCCGCTTCCGCACCAATTCGCGTGACATCGTGCTGATCGACGCGCCCGGCCATGCCGAATTCCTGCGCAACATGATCACCGGCGCCTCGCAGGCCGACGGCGCGGTCCTGATCATCGACGCGCTCGAAGGCGTGCGCGACCAGACAAGGCGGCACGGCTATCTCCTGCATCTGCTCGGCGTGAAGCAGGTCGCAATCGTCGTCAACAAGATGGACCGCGTCGACTTCTCTGCTGAACGTTTCAAGGAAATCAGCGACGAGATCTCGGCGCATCTGCAAAGCCTCGGCGTGAAGCCCACGGCCGTGATCCCGATTTCCGCACGCGACGGCGACGGCGTCGCGATGCGCACCGACCGCATCGGCTGGTACAAGGGACCGACCGTGGTCGAGGCGCTGGACCAGCTCGAGCCGGCGCGGCCGCTGGAAGCGCTGGCGCTGCGGCTGCCGGTGCAGGCGATCTACAAGTTCGATGACCGCCGCATCGTGGCGGGCCGAATCGAATCCGGCAGCCTGATTGCCGGCGACGAGGTCGTGATCATGCCGGCCGGCAAGATCGCCAGGATCAAGACGGTCGAGAGCTGGCCGGCAACGCCGATTGCCGGACGTCAGGGCGCGGGCCGCTCGGTCGGCATCACGCTCGACCGCGAATTGTTCATCGAGCGCGGCGACATCATCGCGCATACAGGCAGTGCCCCGCGCGAGACGCGCCGCCTGCGCGCGCGCATCTTCTGGCTGCACGACAAGCCGCTAGCCAAGGGCGACCAGCTCCTGGTCCGCTGCGGACCGAAGGAAAGCCGCGCCACGGTCGTCGCCATCGAGAAGGCGGTCGATCCCGGCGAATTGTCGAGCGTCGAGAACAAGGCGATCGGCCGCAACCATGTCGGCGAGATCGACATCTCTCTTTCGAATCCGATTGCCACCGATCCCTACACCGAGAATCCGCGCACCGGACGTCTCGTGATCGAGGTCTCCGGGCGCATCGCCGGCGGCGGCCTCGTGCTGTCGGTCGATGCCGGACAGCGCGCGGTGCCCGTGGACATCGTGCCGGTGGAATCGGCGCTCCGTCCCGACGAGCGCTCTGCGCGCTATCAGCACAACGGCGCCGTGGTCTGGCTCACCGGCCTGCCGGCCTCCGGCAAGTCGACGCTGGCGAAGGCGCTGGAACGGCGGCTGTTCACCAATGGCGGCTCGCCGATCCTGCTCGACGGCGACACGCTGCGCGCAGGCCTCAACGGCGATCTCGGCTTCTCCGCCTCCGATCGCAGCGAGAACATCCGCCGTCTCGCCGAGGTCGCCACGCATCTCGCCCGCAACGGCCACATCGCGATCGTCGCCGCCGTCTCGCCCGCCCGCGAGGACCGCGCCACCGCGCGCCGCATCGCCGACACCGCGTTCCGCGAGATCCATGTCGCGACACCGGCCGGCGTCTGCGAGGAGCGCGACCCCAAGGGCCACTACAAGAAGGCCCGCGCCGGCGCGCTGGCGTCGTTCACCGGCATCGGCAACGACTACGAGGCGCCGCAAGCGGCCGAGCTCGTGATCGACACCTCGACACGGACGGTCGCCGAGGCGGCAGACGAGATCGAACAGATGCTGAAGACATCAGGCGTGCTGTTCGACGAAGTCGTGGATCTCGCCGCGAATATTTGAGGCGCCGATTATCGCGCCACATCATCGGTGTCGTCCCGGCCTAGTGCGCAATTGCGCACGGGGGCCGGGACCCATACCGCGTGATCTTTCGGTGGGGATGAGGTGCGAGTCCCGGACTACTAATCTTCGCCAAATCTCTCCCTGTGGTTATGGGTCCCGGCCTTCGCCGGGACGACGCCGGGGAGAGATCGCGCCCATTGCTTTGGCATTTGACGCCAGGTGCCGCCCTCGCTGGCCTCCACCTCTTCTTGACATTTTGACAAACCCCTGGGGGTCTTCTCACCGCCCCGTTTTTGGGGCTAATAGGACCCCGAAAGCCGCTCCCTTGGAGCGCATTTTGCTGCTGTCGGGTCAAAAGCAGCCAAAAAACAGCCATTTCCAACAAGAAAGACCATCATGAAACGCGTCGACGCCCACGGATTGAAGATCGCTCCCGTCCTGTTTGACTTCATCGCCAAGGAAGCGGCCCCGAAAACTGGGATCGCGCCGGATGCGTTCTGGGCCGGGGTTGCCGCCATCATCAAGGACCTCGGGCCGAAGAACCGGGCGCTGCTCGCGGTGCGCGACACGCTGCAAGCCAAGATCGACGACTGGCACCGCGCGGGCAAGGGCAAGGCGTTCGACCTCAATGCCTATACCGCCTTCCTGAAGGAGATCGGCTATCTCGTCGAGGAGCCCGCGACGCAGAAGGTCGAGACCGCCAACGTGGACGAGGAGATCGGCAAGATCTGCGGCCCGCAGCTCGTCGTGCCCCTCACCAATGCGCGCTATGCGCTGAACGCGGCGAACGCGCGCTGGGGCTCGCTCTATGACGCCTTCTACGGCACCGACGCCATCCCGCACGATCCGTCCGAGAGCGGCAAGGGCTACAACAAGGCGCGCGGCGACAAGGTGATCGCGAAGGCCAAGTCCTTCCTCGACGCCGCCGTGCCGCTCGCGACCGGCAGCCACACCGACGTCACCGCCTACAGCGTCGTCGCGGGCCAGCTCGCGGTGAAGCTGAAGAGCGGCAATGCGACCGCGCTGAAGAACGCGGCGCAGTTCGCCGGCTTCCAGGGCGATGCGGCCGCGCCGAGCGCCGTGCTGCTCGTCAACAACGGCCTGCATGTCGAGGTGACGATCAACCGCAACAGCGCGATCGGCAAGGACGATCCCGCCGGCGTCGCCGACATGGTCATGGAGGCCGCGGTCTCGACCATTCTCGACATGGAGGACTCGGTCGCCGCGGTCGACGCCGAGGACAAGGTGCTGGTCTACCGCAACACGCTCGGCCTGATGAACGGCACGCTCTCGGCCGACTTCGAGAAGGGCGGCAAGACGCTGACGCGCTCGCTCAACGCCGACCGCAGCTACAAAACGCCGGACGGCAAAGGCGAGGTCAGGCTGCACGGCCGCAGCCTGCTGCTGATGCGCAATTGCGGTCACCACATGTTCACCGACGCGGTGCTGGACGAAAAGGGCGAGGAGGTCCCGGAGGGCCTGTTGGATGCCGCCGTCTCCGGCCTGCTCGCCATCCACGACCTCAAGGGCAACTCCAAGGTCAAGAACAGCCGCACCGGCTCGGCCTATATCGTCAAGCCGAAGATGCACGGCCCGGACGAGGTGTCCTTCACGTGCGAGATTTTCGATCGCGTCGAGAAGATGCTCGGCCTGCCGGAGAACACGCTGAAGGTCGGCATCATGGACGAGGAGCGGCGCACCACCGTCAACCTCAAGGCCTGCATCCAGCGCGCCTCCAAGCGCATAATGTTCATCAACACCGGCTTCCTCGACCGCACCGGCGACGAGATCCACACCTCGATGGAAGCGGGCCCCATGATCCGCAAGAACGAGATGAAGGCGCAGGCCTGGATCAAGGCCTACGAGGACTGGAACGTCGACATGGGCCTGATCGACGGGCTGCCCGGTCATGCCCAGATCGGCAAGGGCATGTGGGCCGCGCCCGACAAGATGGCCGACATGCTTCAACAGAAGCTCGCCCATCCGCAGGCCGGCGCCACCACTGCGTGGGTCCCCTCGCCGACCGCCGCGACGCTGCACGCGCTGCACTACCACCAGGTCAACGTCATCGCGCGCCAGGAGGAGCTGACCAAGGGCGGGCCGCGCGCGAAGCTGTCCGACATCCTCACCATTCCGGTGTCGAAGTCGAACTGGGCGCCCGACGACGTCAAGCAGGAGATCGACAACAACTGCCAGGGCATCCTCGGCTATGTCGTGCGCTGGATCGACCAGGGCGTCGGCTGCTCCAAGGTGCCCGACATCCACGATGTCGGCCTGATGGAAGACCGCGCCACCTTGCGCATCTCGAGCCAGCACCTCGCCAACTGGCTGCACCAGGGCGTCATCACCGAGGCGCAGGTGATGGAATCGCTGAAGCGCATGGCCGTCGTCGTCGACAAGCAGAACGCGGGCGATGCCATCTACAAGCCGATGGCGCCCGCCTTCGACGGCGTCGCCTTCAAGGCCGCCTGCGACCTCATCTTCAAGGGCCGCGAGCAGCCGAACGGCTACACGGAGTACATCCTCACCGCGCGCCGCCGCGAAGCGAAGGCGGCGGGGTAAGCCCGGATACGCAAACAGCAAAAGCCCCGGCTCACGCCGGGGCTTTTTTGTTGGGCGAAACGTCGCGGCGCGAGGAGGAACGGCTGCGCGCCGCTCGCGTTGTCGGGCCATCAACCAACGGGAGATGGTCATGGACTGGAATCGCATTGAAGGGAACTGGAAGCAGTTCAAGGGTTCGGCCAAGGAGAAGTGGGCCAAGCTCACCGACGACGACCTCAAACTGATCGAGGGACGCCGCGAACAGCTCGAGGGCCGGCTCCAGGAACGCTACGGCAAGGCCAAGGACCAGGTTCGTCAGGACGTCGACGACTGGCTCAAGACGCTGCACTAGACGCGGCAAAAAAAGCCCCGGCGTAAGCCGGGGCTTTTTTGTTGAAAGAGCCGTAGCCCGGATGAGCAAAGCGACATCCGGGACGGCGGGTCCCGCATATCGCTTCGCTCATGCGGGCTACAGGCCTCGCTAGAACACCGTGAGATATTTCAGCAGCGACACCACGCCGATGATGATCACGATCACGCGCGCGATCTGCTTGGCGCGGCCGTCCATCGGCAACATGTTGATGAGATAGAGCACGAGAATAACGACGAGAAAGGTGACGAGTACGCCGACCAGCATCGCGAGGCCCCCTTCAGGCAGATTGCTAACGATATCCTAACGTCTGTCTCACGCGCAGGTTCCATCCGGGCAACCCATTGCAACTTCTAGTAAATGCGTACTTCTACCGGCAGGCCAGCGGCCGAAAACTTTACCCTTTTCCTTTCAGATGCAGAAACCGTTTGAGCCCCTGAGGCGCAAACGGCGTGCGATTGCCGATCTGCCGCGCCCCCGTTTGCCGATGTTGCCGGGCGTCTTCACGAAATTTGCAATGGGAATTTGGGGGGACTTCGATGCTCAATCGTCTGACCGTATCCGCGCTGCTGAAGGCGGTGATCGCGATCACGTCGGTCTGTGTGGTGATCGTACTCTCGCTCACCGCCTATGAATCCTGGGATCGGCTGAAGACCGCCAACCGCATTTCGCAGATCGCGGACGCCTCCGCCGATCTGTTCAAGGCGATGCACAATCTGCGCACCGACCGCTCGACCACCAACCGGCTCCTCAACTCGACCGACCCGATGGACGGCGAGATCGAGAAGTATCTGCGTGCAATCCGCGACGCCCAGATGCCGGCGATGGCACGCGCGCTGGAGCTGCTGCCGACCATGGACTTTCCGCAGTCCGGCACGCTGGTGCCGGAGCTCGCGCGCCTCTACAAGTTGCTGAGCGAGGAGCAGAAGCAGTTCTGGGAGGACGTGGCCAAGCCCAAGGACCAGCGCCGCGCGGGCCTGCCGAAGGAATATATGGAGACGACACAGGGCCTGCTCGAGACGCTCGACAAGCTCTCGAGCGTCCTGGCCGCCACCGTCAACCACCAGGACGCCGTGATCGACCAGCTGCTGTCGATCAAGCAGAGCGCCTGGCTGCTGCGCAACACCGCGGGCGAAGCCTCGCTGATCGTCTCGACCGGACTCAACGCCGGCCGCATCGCGCCGGAGACCCGCCTCGCCTATACCCAATTTGTCGGCGGAACGAGCGCGATGTGGAAGGCGCTGGAATTGTCGACGTCGGGCATGCAGCTCCCGCCCGCATTGTCGTCCGCCGTGGCGGCGGCCAAGGCCGCCTATTTCGATCCGCAATATCTGGCCCTTCGCGACCGCCTGGCCAATATGCTTGCCAATGGCGAAAAGGCCGAGATGACCGCGAACCAGTGGACACCGGTTACGGTGGGCCGTCTGGCCAGCGCGGTTGCCGTCGCCGAGACGGCGCTCGACGCCGCCAAGAGCCATACGCTGGAACAGCGCTCCGCAGCTCAACGCGCGCTCATCATGCAGCTCGCACTTCTGGCGCTCGCCATCGCCCTCGCCGTGGGCGCAATCATGCTGGTCAACCGCCGCGTCATCCATCCGCTCAACACCATCCGCGACGCCATGCTGAAGGTCGCCGGCGGCGACCTTGCCGTGGACAGCGGCTATCTCGACCGCAAGGACGAGATCGGCGCGCTCGCCGGCGCGCTGGAAGCCTTCAAGCAGCAGGCGACCGACAAGCTCAAGATCGAGGAGCAGGAGCGCGCGCGCAATGCGGGCGCTTCGGCACGCCAGCGCGCGATCGAGGTCTATGTCGGCGAGTTCGAGGGTGCGGTGCGCAAGACGCTCGGCGAATTGAGCGAGGCCTCCGGCGCGATGCGCAAGACCTCGGGCGACCTCTCCGCGGTGTCACGCCAGACCAACGACCGCGTGCAGGTCGCCGGCAAGGCCTCCAATGACGCCTCCATGAGCGTCGACAGCGTGGCCGCCGCCGCCGAGGAGCTCTCTGCCTCGATCAACGACATCAGCCAGCAGGCCGCCCATGCCGCAGGTATCGCCGGCCGCGCCGTCACCCAGGCGCGCGAAACCGACGGCACCGTGCAGGGCCTGGCAAAATCCGCCGGACGCATCGGCGAGGTCGTCGGCCTCATCAACACCATTGCGGCGCAGACCAATCTGCTCGCGCTCAACGCCACGATCGAGGCGGCGCGCGCCGGCGAAGCCGGCCGCGGCTTTGCCGTGGTCGCCTCCGAGGTGAAGTCGCTGGCGAGCCAGACGGCCAAGGCCACCGAGGAAATCTCCGAGCAGATCGCCGACATCCAGCGGGTGGCCGGCGACGCCATCAACGCGATCCAGACCATCGGCGGCATCATCGGCGAGGTGAACGAGGTCGCGACCGCGATCGCGGCCGCCGTGCAGGAGCAGGGCGCGGCGACGCAGGAGATCACCCGCAGCACGCAATTTGCGGCGCAGGGTACCAAGAACGTCTCGGACAACATCACCGGCGTGAAGGCCGATGCGGACGCCGCCGCGGCGGCCGCGGACAACGTCAAGCACGCCTCCGAGATGCTGGAGAGCCAGAGCCGCCAGCTCGGCGAGGACGTCACCGGCTTCCTCGGCAAGATCCGCGCGGCGTAACACTGAGGCTTTAGCCCCGCTAGCAGCCAGGTACTCCGCTGTCGTCCCGGCGAAGGCCGGGACCCATACCCCCAGGGAGAGGTTGCGGCACGAGCCGGTAACCACGAGTCTTCGCCAAACCCGGCCCTGTGGTTATGGGTCCCGGCCTTCGCCGGGACGACAGTTGAGATTGAGGCACCCGCATCGCATCATCACACGCGATGCGACCCTATTCCTTCGCCACCACCGGCACCTGGCGGAACTTGGCGCGGACCGAGTCCGGCAGCGGGGAGAAGTTCATCGCGACGCCGCGGCGATCGCCAGCGTTGCGGCCGGCGACCACCAGGCCACCGGCGCCCGCGACGATGTCACCCTTGCGCAAGGTGGGGTCGTCCTCGACCTTGACCTGGGCGAGACCGACCGGATCCTTGCCATTGCAGGTGCAGCCCGACACGATCTCGTTGCGGTAGCGGAAGGCGTTCGGCAGGTCGGAATAGGACTTTCCGCTCTCGGTCGTGGCGTCCTCGATGTTGCTGCCATAGACCAACGAGGTTTCCGAGGTCGGGCAGAAGCTCTTGCAGGATTGTGCCTTGCTCTCGGCGTCATTTCCCTGCGCGGGGAAGTAACGGCCATCGCAACCGCGCACGCAATAGGCGGCGCCGCCGCCATAGTAAGCCCGCTGCCGCGGCGTGTCATAGCGCGGCATGTCGTCATTGGGGAACGGCATCCGGATCTCCGGTGGCGGGCGCATCCGGAAGCCGCCGAACAGCGCCGAGAAGAAATCCTCCGCATGCGCCGGCGGCACCAGCGCGAGGCCGAGGGAGGCGGCGGTGAAGATCGCCGCGGCGCCACCGGCCAGTCTGCTGATCGAACGTCTCTTCATGCGCTTTCACCCAGTTCTCAGTTCACGGCCGACGTCGGGATGTTCAGGGCCTGCCGGCCCGAGGGTAGCGTCGTCGCCGCAGGGCGCTTGCGCCAAGAATCACTCCCCTTGTCGCCGCCTCTCGCCATCAGCGGCACGTTCTTCGGCAGCACCACGACCCTGGCGCCGATATTGACGCGGCTGAACAGGTCGGTGACGTCTTCGTTGGTCATGCGGATGCAGCCCGAGGAGACGAACTTGCCGATGGTGGTGGGATCGTTGGTGCCGTGGATACGGTATTCGCTCGAGCCCAGATACATCGCACGCGCGCCGAGCGGATTGCCGGGTCCGCCGGCAACGAAGCGCGGCAGATAGGGCTGGCGCGCGATCATCTCGGCCGGCGGATGCCAGTCCGGCCATTCCGCCTTGCGGCTGACGCTCTGCACGCCCGACCAGGTGAAGCCCTCGCGGCCGACGCCGACGCCGTAGCGGATCGCCCGGCCGTTGCCGAGCACGTAATACAGGTAGGTATTGCCGGTATCGATCACGATCGTGCCGGCCGGCTCGCCGCGGTCGAAGCTGACGACCTGCTTGCGCAGCCGATCGGGCAATTGGGCATCCTCGTCGGCCGTTTGCGCCGGCTCGCTGATATAGCCCTGCGAATAGCTCGGGCCTTGTTGATACACTTGCGGTTGCATCGGCACATAGCCCAGCGTCTGCGCGCTTGCGCTAGCGAAGGGCACAGCGAGCAGAGCAGTTGCGAAGGCAAAAGTGGCGGCGGCGCGCGGCGAGAAGCTGCGACGGACTAAAGAGACCTTTGTCATGTGCTGCCCCATTGGATGCGTGCATCTCAGGTGATGCGGCTTCCCAACAAACGCAGCCGGGCCGACTCAAGTTCCGCCGCCATCTGCGGCGGCGACGTCACAGTCAAGCGAGCGCAACTTCACGAAGCTGCGATGGAACCGCGGCGCCCCTCCGGCGTTTCCCGATGACCAATGGGCGCCCGGACACCTCCGTGCGGGAGAGATATTGTGCGCGTCCTTCCCAGTGAACGTCTGATTTCCGGCAACGGCGAAGGCGCCCCACTCCCCGACAGCCATAGCGAGCTGCCGCCGATCATTCGCCGCACCGAGTTCGTCGCCTACGCACTCGCCGGCCTGCTTCTGATCGCCGTGATCGGGGTGCTGTATTTCGCCAAGGCGTTCTTCCTCCCGGTGGTGATGGCCGTCGTCGCCGGTACCATGCTCTCGCCGGCCGCAAGCTTTCTGGAACGGCGGGGCGTGCCGCGCGCGCTCGGCGCCGTGCTGCTCGTGACCGCGGTGACGACGGTGGTCGCCTTCGTCGTCGCGCTGATTGCCGTGCCCGCGATGGAATGGAGCTCGCGCCTGCCGGAACTGGGCGCGCAGTTGAAGGAGAAGCTGCACGTTTTCGACCGGCCGCTGGCGCTGTGGAAGGAGCTGCAAACCATGGTCGGCGGCTCGGAGGGTCTGCCAAGCCTGCCGCTGCCGAAGGCCGAATGGGTGCAGCCGACGCTGGAATTCCTGTCGCCCACCTTCGCCGAATTCCTGCTGTTCTTCGCCACCCTGATCCTGTTCATCGCAAGCTGGCGCGACCTGCGGCGGGCGCTGATCATGAACTTCGGCGACCGCGACGCGCGGCTGCGCACGCTGCGGATTCTCAACGAGATCGAGGTTCATCTCGGCAACTACCTGTTGACCGTCACCGTCATCAATATCGGCGTCGGGGTCGCGACCGGCATCATCTGCGCCATCACCGGCATGCCAAATCCGGCCGGGCTCGGCGCACTCGCGGCGGCGCTCAACTTCATCCCGATCATAGGACCGGTCGCCATGTTCGTGGTGCTGGCCCTGATTGGGCTGATTGCCCTCCCGACCATTGGCGGCGGCCTGATGGCGGCCCTCGCCTTCGGCGGCATCACCTTCCTGGAGGGACATTTCATCACGCCGACCATCATCGGCCGCAGGTTGTCGCTGAACGCACTCGCCGTCTTCATCGCGCTGGCCTTCTGGACCTGGCTGTGGGGACCAATGGGCGCGTTTCTGTCGTCGCCGCTCCTGATCGTGGGCCTCATCATGAAGGAGCATCTGTTGCCGGAAGATTCGCCGCAGCTCCCGCAGGCGTGACGGGCTCCCGCGAACGGAACTTCCGTCACGACGAAACGTTTTCCGCCCATCTCACCGCCAACAGTTCGGAGTTTGCGATGTCAATAGCCGACGGCGAAACCAGGATGAGAGACTGGATCGACAAAGCCACCGCAGAACGCCTCGAGAAGGATGTAGCAGCCGTGAAAAACGATATCGCCGCCCTTACCGACCAGATAACCGACGCGCTCAATACCTTTGCCAATTCGGCGGGAAAGCAGGCCCGGCGCGGCTACAAGCAAGCGCGCGAGAACGTGGATTCGACGCTCGACGACATGTCCGAGCGCGGCAGCGCCATGATGGGCGCGGCGCAGGATGCCTATGGCTCGATCGAGGAGACGCTGGAAGACGCCATCACCGCGCGGCCGCTCGCGACCGTCGGTATCGCGCTCGGCATCGGCTTCCTGATCGGCGTCGCCTGGCGCCGGTAAAGCGCGGGAAGGCCCCTGAGACCGCGGCGGCGCGGCCGCCGTCGCCTCAGGCTTGTGGGGGATTGAGGAGCAAGGGCATGTTTCAGCGTATTATCGACGGCATCAGCGCATCGACCGGGACGACGGTCCGTCTGACGTCGCTCGCCGCAGGCGCCGCACTCGCGCTCTTCATCACGACATGCTTCCTTTGCGCGGCCGCGTTCATCTCGGTGCTGGAAAAATACGGACCGGTGCAGGCCTGCCTCGCCGGCGCCGGCATCTTTTTCCTGCTGACGCTCACCGCGGCGGGTACCTATTGGGGCTACAAGCGCGAGGTGCAGAAGCGCGCCCAAATCGCGGCCGAGCGCGCCGCGAAGTCGGCGGCCTCGAGCATGCTCACCGATCCCGTGCTGCTCGCGACGGGACTCCAGATCGTTCGCGCCATCGGGGTCAAGCGGCTGTTGCCGATCCTGGCGATCGGCGGCGTCGCACTCGGAATCATGGCGAGCCGGGCCGGCGTATCCGACGAGGCATCGGCTGAACCTGCCGAGTAACGGTACGGGCACCACGCCCGATTTGAATTATCCCCGGCTGCCGGCAGGGCGTTCCCGGAGGGTCCGAGCGCACGGACTGTGAACCTCCCGCCGCCAAGGGGTTGCCGACCTCGGAGGCGCGGGCCGCGATCGCAGGGCAGATCCTCTTCCTTTGCAAAAATTGCGTCCCAGGCGGGCTAAGGGCGGACACGCGAACGCACCGGCGCGTCCTGCGTAATTTTTCGCCAATCGGGACAAACCTGACCTACTCACGCAATCGCTACTCGGATAGGTAGGCGGTTGCCGCTAAAAGATCGCCCCTGATTCCGAAAGTCATTTTCCGCGATGAAACCGTCCGTCAAGGCGAACCTCGCCGCATTCCATCCCGACGCCAGGCTGTATTTGACGCTCGGCATCGCCAACTGGTCGGTGTTCGTCGACCATATCCCGAACAACGTCGTCAACCTGCTGACGCTGCGCAATTTCGGCTTCAGCGGCGCCGCCGACCTGTTCGTGTTCGTGGTGGGCTATGGCGTCGCCATCATCCACGGCAGGATGGCGTTGGAGCGCGGCTACATCGTCGCGGCAACGCGCGTCTTTCGCCGCGTCTGGCGGCTCTACGCCGCCTATGTCGTGCTGTTCGTGATCTACATCGACGCCATCGCCTACGTCGCCTCGCAATCGATGGCGCCGGAGATCATTCACGAATACAACATCTCAGGGATTCTCGAGCACCCGCTGCGCATCCTGGTCCGTGGCCTGGTGCTCCAGGAAGAGCCGCTGAACCTCGACCTCCTGCAACTGATGATCCCGCTGATGGCGTTCTTTCCGCTCGTGCTGTGGGGGCTGCTGCGATGGCCGCACCTGACGCTGGCGGCATCGGTCGGGCTGTACGCCGCGGCGCGCTGGTTCGACTGGAATTTCCGGGTCTATCCGGACCAGGAGTGGACCTTCAATCCGCTGTGCTGGCAGATGCTGATGGTGCTGGGCGGCTGGTTCGCCGTGACAGGCGCCCCCGGCCGTGCGCTGCGTGGCATGTCCTGGCTGCGGAGCCTCGCAGGCGCCTATCTCGTCTTTGCGATGGCCGTCACCCTGATGCGCCATTCGCCGACGCTGTCCGCCCATTTGCCGGACCTCCTTCTCAACAGCATCGCGCCGACCGACAAGGAAAACCTCGCGCTCCATCGCGTGGTCCACTTCCTCGCGCTCGCGCTCATTGCGACCCATCTCATTCCGGCCGATCATCCCGGCCTGAAATGGCGGCCGCTTCAGGCGGTGATCATATGCGGCGAGGAATGGCTCGCGGTGTTCTGCGTCGCAGTGTTCCTCTCCTTCGCCGGCCATCTCCTCCTGATCACCGGGCCGAACCTGGTGGTGATGCAGGTCGCGGTGAGCATCGTTGGCTTCGCCGCGATGATCGCGGTCGCCTATTACATCATCTGGTCGAAGCGGCAGGACCTGCCTGCGGCCCTGCGGCAGCAGACCTGACAACATAATCGTGCGATTCTGCTAGGCCGAGACCTGTGGCTGCGCTATGCGGAGGGACTCTGCGTGAGGAGACCGGGCGTGGCGATGGCGAAAGGCGGGGGTGAAGAGGCTGACAGCGCGCCCAGGCGCGGCCGGCCGCGGTCGATCGAGACCTCCAACGCCATCCTCGAAAGCGCCTATGCGCTGATGGCCGCCACCGGCCTTGCCGCCACCACCATCGACGCGGTCGCGCGCCACTCCAGCGTCTCCAAGATGACGATCTACAAATGGTGGCCATCGCGCGAGGCGCTGCTGATCGACGCCTTTCTCCACCATGCCGCGCAGATGCTGCCGCTGCCCCCGGTGAGCTCCGGCACGCCCGCGGCACGCGCGCGCCGCCATGCGGCGGCCTATGCCGAGGCGCTCCAGGGCGAGTTCGGCAAGGTGCAGCTCGCCGTCATCTCCGAATGCATCTCCAAGACCGGCTCAGCCGAGCTGTTCTACGCACGCTACCTGCAATTCCGCCGCGACGCGCTGGTGGAGATGATCGCCGCGGGCCAGAAGGACGGCAGCGTCCTGGCCGAGGGGGCGCCTGAGGACCTCTATGACGCGATCTATGGCGGCCTGTTCTACCGCTACGTCTTCGGCATCGCGCCGATCACGCCGGCTTACGCACGCAGTCTGGTCGATCTCGTATTGCGACCGAAGGGCTAGATCAGGCGCTGAAAATGCCCGCCGTCCGTCCCCGACTCAAGTTCTACGCCTTGGTGATAAGAACGCGCGGACATCTCATGTCTTTTCCCACAGGAGCATCAGTCTCATCATGATCAAACGCATCTTGCCATACGAAGGATTGCTCCACGAAGTGGTCGAGCATGGAGGCGTGCTTTACATCGGCGGAATCGTCCCTGAGGACACGAGCCTGGACATGTCGGGTCAGGCAAACGATGTGCTTGGCCAGCTGTCGCGTCTCCTGGAGACTCTCGGATCTGACCTGGCCAACGTCTTGCAGGTGACTATTTTCATGACGAATCTGAGCGAGAAGGCTGCGTTCAATGCGGCCTGGAAGGCGCACTTCGCAGAAGCTCATCTGCCTGCGCGCGCCGCCGTCGGCGTGGCCGATCTCGGTTCAGGCGTCAAGCTCGAGATGACCGCAATCGCTGCTCGACCGACCTCGAGCTGAAGTGCGCGAGGTTTATCGCACAGGCCTCACCGGGGCCGAGAGCTTGTCCGTGCGGTCACGCTCGGACATATCGACGACCGTCTCCATCGGAGCGGTCAGCTCGTAGACATAGGAGACGTCGGTGAAGTAGCGCTTGGCGGTTCCGCCGAGCGCTTCGGGCGCGACGCGGTCGAGCAGGATCAGGCCGAAATCAGAATCCGGGCGGCGCGTCGCCTCGCTGGTGTTGAACTCCTCCCAGCGGAAATGGAAGACCTCATCGGTCCCCTCGCCCGTCACCGTCCAGTTGGCGGTGATGTGCGGATGCTTGCCGACCAGCGACAGGCCTTCGTCCGAATGCGAGGCGAGCTCGAAGAACAGAAGTGACAGGCTCTGCGCCGCGCGCGCGCTTACCGCGATGTCAGGACCGGTGACGGCGATGCGGTCCGCATGCGGAATGGCGCGCGCCTCGAACAGGCCCTTCAGCTTGACGCCCTGCCACTGGCTCTCGCTGAGCAGCGAGACCACGTTGGACATGGCGTGGATGCGGCCGATCAGCAGCTCGCGCGCGACGTCGATGTCCGAGCCGTGGCGCAGCGTGCGCGTCACGATCGACTGGATCACCGCCAGGATGTTCTTGACCCGGTGGTTGAGCTCGTCGATGACGGCGGTCAGGCGGCGCTCGAAGCCGATCCGCACCTGGATTTCCCGGCTGAGCCTCAAATTGTTGTAGGCGACATAGCCGAACAGGCCGCACACCATCGCGGTGATCGCAAAGCCGATCGCTGCCACGATGACCGCAGTCTGCTCGGCACGCCGCGCCGAATTGGTTTTGGCGTAATAGCCGAGCTGCCAGTCGCGGCCGCCGAAGCTCACGGTGCGCGTCGCCGATGGCGCCGGCCCGTCCACCGCCGTCATGCGCGTGGAGACAATGCCCTGGTCGTTGGCGACGAGCTCGCCGCCGTCCTTGCGTGGATCCTTGAGCGCGACCGCGAACAACGACATGTCGTCGTTGGTCAGCATCAGCGAGGCGAGCTCGTAGGAGAATGTGACGAACCCGGCCGGCTCCGTTGCCCCCTCGGGAATCACGGGAGCAGCCACGATGATGCCGATCGGACCATTCCCGCGCAGCAGCGGCACCGGGTCGGAGGCAACCGACCGCTTCTCGATCCGAGCCCGGGCGAGCATCGCGCTGCGCACCGGATCCTGGTCATAGCTGCGGCCGGGCAGCGCCTTGGTCTCGTCGCTGCGCGGCTCGAGATCCATCAGCACGTCGATCGGATGGGTGAGGCTCGCGGGGGCGATGGGCTTGTCGCTGTAGTCCCGGATCTGCGGCTTCGGGAAGCCGGCGGCCGCGATCGCGGCCTGCGCCGCAACGAGCTCGTTCGGCTGCAGCCGGGCGACCCAGCCGGCCACCACGAAATCGGTCTTGAAGGCGTAGATCGCCGAGCGCAGCGGCTCCAGCATGTTGGGCTTGAGCACCGACGGCGCGCGGAACAGGCCGGAGGCGACACGCGCGAGCAGCTCGCGCTCGGTCAGCCGGTCCTGCACCAGGCTCGCATGGACGTCGATCGCACGCGCGAGCGCGATCCGGTCCAGCGCCAGCTCCTGGTCGTGGACGCGATAGGCGGCAAGCCCGGAAAGCAAGGCTCCGAGCAGGGCAATGAAGCCGATGATGAAACCCAGCCGGACCACGCGACTACTCAGACGGAAGCAGGAGGTCGGCAATAAACACGGAGCATATGAACGCCGCTCGAACGGCCAAGTGCCGAAACAGGATGAACCCCGATGGCGGAGATAATGGAGGAGGAGGCATCAGTACGCAACTTGGGTCGCCTGATAAGCTTAATCCGCCCGGCCGGCCGGTCGTCCGTCCGGAATGGATTTGCCCCGGGTACCGGAGGTAATCAATCGCCGTGTCCCAAATTTGTTCCGCGGATACGGTCTGCCTCAGGCGTTAACGGCGGAAAAGGCCTGTGCCAAGTCGTCGCGTCCGTCAGCCCGCCCGTTTCAGGCCGCCTTTGGCCTCGATGAAGCCGACGATGCGGTCGAGCCCCTCGCTCTTCTTCAGGTTGGTCATGACGAAGGGGCGCGCGCCGCGCATCCGCTTGGCATCCGTCTCCATCTTCTCCAGGGAGGCGCCGACATGGGGCGCAAGATCGATCTTGTTGATGACCAGGAGGTCGGATCGGGTGATGCCGGGGCCGCCCTTGGACGGGATCTTGTCGCCGGCCGCCACGTCGATCACGTAGATGGTGAGGTCGGCAAGCTCCGGGGAAAAAGTGGCAGCGAGATTGTCACCGCCGGATTCGATCAGCACGAGGTCGAGGCCGGGGAATTTCGCGCGCATGTCCGCGACCGCTGCGAGGTTCATCGAGGCATCTTCGCGGATCGCGGTGTGCGGGCAGCCGCCGGTCTCGACGCCGGCGATGCGATCCGGCGTCAGCGAGCCCGAACGCACCAGAAATTCGGCATCCCATTTGGTATAGATGTCGTTGGTGATTGCCGCGATGTCGTAGTGTTCGCGCATGGTCTTGCAGAGCAGATCCATCAGCGCGGTCTTGCCCGATCCGACCGGACCGCCGACGCCGACACGCAAGGGGCCGTGAGATTTCGACATGTAGCTCGCTCTCTCCTAGTGTCGTCCCGGCGAAGGCCGGGACCCATAGCCACCGAATTCAATTGATGCGGTAGGCTGTGGCTGCAGTTGTGTATCGCCACAAAGACTTGTGGTTATGTGTCCCGGCCTTCGCCGGGACGACGGAATACGGCGCGACCCGCTCACGACCTGAACAGCCGCGTATACTGCGTCTCGTGCCGCAGGCTGGCGAGGTCGGCGCGAAACGTCGCGCTGCCGAGATCGTCCAGCGTCGCACTCAGCGCACGATTGGCGGTCGCGGCAACCGCTGCTTCCAGCCGCACCAGCACGCGCTGGCTGTCGGTCTGGCCGAGCGGAATGAGGCGACTGGCCGCGGAAATCCAGTTCGAGACCACAGCGTGCAGGAAGGCGTGCAGCGTCGGCGCCAGCGGCACGCCGTGCATCGCGGCGACCACGCCGACCGCGACGGGGTAGACCAATGGCGTGCTGCATGCCGCAACCATGGCATCCAGTCCCTCCGCGTCCCACGCGGCGCGGGCGATGTCGATGAAGGCGCGGCCCTGCGAGCTCGTTTCGAGCTGCCGCTCGCGCGACGGCACGAAGGCGCTCGCGAGCTCAGCGATGTCGCGCAAGGCGGTCTCCTCGCCCGCTTCAGTGGCGCGATAGGCCTGGACCAGGAACGTCGCATCGCAGAAGCCCGAACCGTCGCCGAGCATCGCATCGAGCCAGTCGGCGAGCGTCGCCGTGTCGGTGATGTCACCCGCCTCGACCGCCCATTCGATCCCGCTGGAATAGGAGAAGCCGCCGACGGGAAACGCCGGCGACAGCCAGGTCATCAGCCGGTACAGCGCCGCCGCCTCGCACGCGGCGAGGTCACCGGCATTGACCGGCTCATTTGTGGTCATGAGCATGCTTGTGGCCGTGGTGGTGGTCGGGATGGTCGCAATGCTCGTCGTGATGATGGTGATCGTGCCCATGGTCATGCGCGGCATGATCATGGGCATGGTGATCGTGGGCATGATGATCATGGCCGTGGTCATGACCGTGGTGATCATGATGATGGTCGCCATGATCGTGATGGCCGTGATCATGATGCGCATGGTCATCGTGCCCGTGCGCATGACCGGCATCGGCGTAGGCACCGCCTTCGGGATCGAACGGCGCCTCGATCTCGACGACACGCGCGCCAAGACCCTTCACCATGGCCTCGATGACGTGGTCGCGGCGGATGCGCAAGGCTTTGGCCATGATCTGCGTCGGCAAATGACGGTTGCCGAGGTGCCAGCCGACGCGGATGAGGTGGTGGGGATCACGGCCGCGGATCTCGAGCAGCGGCTCGGGCGCCGCAACCACTTCGACCAGCCGGCCGTCCTCCAGCACCAGCGCATCGCCGCCGCGCAGTGCAACGGCGTTCTCCAGGTCGAGCAGGAATTCGAGCCCCCGCGTCCCCGTCATCGCCATGCGGCGGCGGTGCCGATCGTCGAAATCGAGCACGACCGTGTCCGCTGGTGCCTCCGTGAAGCGGTGCTGTCCCCTAACCTGCGTCGCCCGGATCATTCGCTTCTACCCTGTTACCGTGTCTCGACCTTCTCGGGCGTGATCACTTCGACCTTCGGCGGCGCCGTGAAGCACTTCACCGCAATGCGGCCGAACGTCTTCATGTGCTCCATGCCACGGTGCGGCACCAGCGCCTCGGCATTCTCCCACTGCTCCACGAACACCATCTTGGTCGGATCGGTGACGCTTTCATGCATATCATAGGCGATATTGCCGGGCTCTTTCCGCGTCTCCTTGATGCAGGCGGTGGCGGCTGCAATGAACTCGGCGCGAGTCTCGGGCTTGATGGTCAAGGTGGCAACGACGTAGATCACGAGAAATCCTCCCGGCTTTTCTTCTGGGTTCAAGATACCGGGCGGGACATTAGACCAGGCGGGATCGAACGCAACACCGTAAAACCGTCCCCGGACAGGCTCCGGGGACCGGGGCGCTATTTCAGTACATGAAATATCGCTGCGCCATCGGCAGCACTTCGGCGGGCGCGCAGGTCAGGAGCTCGCCGTCGGCGCGGACCTCATAGGTCTCCGGATCAACCTCGATATTGGGCGTGGCGTCGTTGTGGATCATGCTCTTCTTGGAGATTTTTCCGCGGGTGTTCTGGACGGCATAGAGCTTCTTCTCGATGCCGAGCTTGCGCGCCAGCCCGCCGGTGATCGCGGCCTTGGAGGTGAACACCACGGAAGACGCCGTGCGCGCCTTGCCGAAGGCGCCGAACATCGGCTGGTAGTGCACCGGCTGCGGCGTCGGGATCGAGGCGTTGGGATCGCCCATGGGCGCGGCAACGATCGTGCCGCCCTTGACGATGCAGTCCGGCTTGACGCCGAAGAAGGCCGGCGACCACAGCACGAGATCGGCGAGCTTGCCCTTCTCCACCGATCCGATCAGCTTCGAGACGCCATGGGCGATCGCAGGGTTGATCGTGTATTTGGCGATGTAGCGCTTGACGCGGAAATTGTCGTTGTCCTTGCCCTTGTCCTGCGGCAGCGACCCGCGCTGCTTCTTCATCTTGTCGGCGGTCTGCCAGGTCCGGATGATGACCTCGCCGAGGCGTCCCATGGCCTGGGAATCCGAGGACATCATCGAGAGCGCGCCGAGATCGTGCAGGATGTCCTCGGCCGCGATGGTCTCTTTCCGGATGCGGCTTTCGGCGAACGCCAGATCTTCCGCGATCGAGGGATCGAGGTGGTGGCACACCATCAGCATGTCGAGATGCTCATCGATGGTGTTGCGGGTGAACGGCCGCGTCGGATTGGTGGAGGACGGCAGCACGTTCTTCAGCCCGGCGACCTTGATGATATCAGGGGCGTGACCGCCGCCGGCGCCCTCGGTGTGGAAGGCGTGGATGGTCCGCCCCTTGAACGCCTTGATCGTATCCTCGACGAAGCCGGATTCGTTCAGCGTGTCGGTGTGGATCATGACCTGGATGTCGTAATCGTCGGCCACCGACAGGCAATTGTCGATCGCGGCCGGCGTGGTGCCCCAGTCCTCGTGCAGCTTCAGCGCGCAGGCGCCGCCCTTGATCATCTCGACCAGCGGCGCGGGGCGCGAGGCGTTGCCCTTGCCGGAAATGCCGAGATTGACCGGGAACGCATCGAACGACTGGATCATCCGCCCCATGTGCCACGGGCCCGGCGTGCAGGTCGTCGCAAAGGTGCCGTGCGAGGGACCGGTGCCGCCGCCCAGCATCGAGGTGACGCCGCTCATCAGCGCATGCTCGATCTGCTGCGGGCAGATGAAATGGATGTGGCTGTCGAAGCCGCCGGCGGTGAGGATCTTGCCTTCGCCCGCGATCACGTCGGTGCCGGGGCCGATGATGATGGTGACACCCGGCTGGATGTCGGGATTGCCGGCCTTGCCGATCGCGGAGATCATGCCGTCCTTGATGGCGACGTCGGCCTTCACGATGCCCCAGTGGTCGACGATCAGCGCATTGGTGATGACGGTGTCGGCCGCGCCCTGCTTGTTGGTCACCTGCGACTGCCCCATGCCGTCGCGGATCACCTTGCCGCCGCCGAACTTCACCTCCTCGCCATAGACGGTGAAATCCTTCTCCACCTCGATGATGAGATCGGTGTCGGCGAGCCGCACCTTGTCGCCGGTGGTCGGGCCGAACATGTCGGCATAGACGGAACGCTTTATTTTGACGGACATCACAAGCCCCGTTTGCGTTTGAATGTTGTGTGAGTGCTCACAGCGAGGCCCTCGCTCGTCGCACCATGTTGTCGAATGTTGTGTCGAGCCACGAATTGCCGCCGCGACAACCGGCAACGACCTGCTCGGCCCAGCCGGTGTAATCGACGAGATCGTCGCGCTCTTCAGTAGTTGGATCGAGCTGGATCCGCGCGCCGATATTGCTGATCTTGTCGGCGATCTTGATCAATTTTGCGCCCGCAGATTTCTTCGGCGCATCGACCACCTGTCGCTGCCGGCGCTCGGCCTTGGGCAAGCTCATGTCGTCCGTGCATTCAACAACGAGAGAAGCCACGCGGTCCGAGAATTTTTGCGCAAGCTCCTCGCGCGTCGTCTCAGTGTCCTCGATCGCATCGTGAAGCCAGCCGGCGGCGACAAGTTCGGCATCCCCACCATCGGTCGCGGTCGCAAGCAAGTTCGCGACTTCGGCGAGATGATTGATATACGGCTCCTGGCCCCGCCCCTTGCGCGCCATGCCATTGTGCCGGCGCGCGGCTAGCTCAGCAGCTTCGGAGACGAGGCGGACGGCGGGCAGCATGCTTATGCCTCCTCGTCACCGTTGGACGCACCGCTCTCTCCGTTAGTTAGGGGCGCATCGCTGGAAGGGTTCCCTCCCCCCTTGCGGGGGAGGGTTAGGGAGAGGGGTGCCACTTGCTCCGCAGCCTCGACAATGGAAAGTACAACACCCTCGAGATTGTTCATCACGTCGTCGTTGGTGAAACGCAGCACGCGATATCCGCGAGATGCGAACCATTGGTCGCGCCGCTCATCGTGCCAGATACGTTCTTCGAAGTTGTGGCTCTCGCCATCGAGTTCAACGATAAGCTTGCAGGAATGGGCGACGAAGTCCGCGATGTAGTGACCCATGGGCGTCTGACGGCGGAAGGCAAGGCCCGCAAGACGGTCGGCTTTCAGGTAGCGCCACAGCAACGTCTCCGCACGAGTCATCTCGCACCTCAATCGTTTGGCGTGACGGCGCTGAATCCCGCTGACCTCGTCGTGTGGCATACCCCTCACCCCAACCCTCCCCCGCAAGGGGGGAGGGAGCCTGACCATTGTGCTCGCCTCACTGTGGATCACGCCGCGCGCCTCAGTTTACACTCGCAGCTTCCCCATCACGTCGCCGCGGAAACCGTAGATGGTCTTCTTGCCGGCGAGCGCGACGAGCTGGACGTCGCGGGTCTGGCCGGGCTCGAAGCGGACGGCGGTGCCGGCGGCGATGTCGAGACGCATGCCGCGGGCCTTCTTGCGATCGAACTTCAGTGCCGGGTTGGTCTCGAAGAAATGGTAGTGCGAGCCGACCTGGATCGGGCGGTCGCCGGTGTTGGCGACCGTGAGCGTCACGGTCTTGCGGCCGGCATTGAGCTCGATCTCGCCGTCC
This sequence comes from Bradyrhizobium sp. WSM2254, assembly GCF_000472645.1. Classification (NCBI taxonomy): domain Bacteria; kingdom Pseudomonadati; phylum Pseudomonadota; class Alphaproteobacteria; order Hyphomicrobiales; family Nitrobacteraceae; genus Bradyrhizobium; species Bradyrhizobium sp. WSM2254. The sequence continues at coordinate 80,965 of NZ_AXAB01000017.1, forward strand.
TGGATGAAGAGTTCGCCGGGGATCATGTCTGTCTTCCTCCGTCATTCCGGGGCTCGCGGAGCGAGAACCCGGAATCTCGATCAACAATCTCTGGATTCCGGGTTCGCCCTGCGGGCGCCCCGGAATGACGAATCTAGATCACCTGATCGGCTCGTGCACGGTGACGAGCTTGGTGCCATCAGGGAACGTCGCCTCGACCTGGATGTCGTGGATCATCTCGGGAATTCCAGGCATCACCTGGTCGCGGGTCAGCACCTGCGCGCCGGATTGCATCAGCTCGGCCACGGTGCGGCCGTCGCGGGCGCCTTCGAGGATGAAATCGGAAATGATCGCGATCGCCTCGGGATGGTTGAGCTTGACGCCGCGGTCCAGCCTGCGGCGCGCCACGATGGCCGCCATCGAGATCAGAAGCTTGTCCTTTTCGCGGGGAGACAGGTTCATGCGAAATCTCTTCCGTTCAACACGTCAATTCAACCAGTCGTCAGTTCAGCCAGAGCCGCGGCAACGCCGCACCAGTGCGCGCCAGCACCGCCATCATGTCGGCGCGCAAGCGCGCCGCATCTTGGGCACAGAACCGCGCCATTGCAAAGCCATTCCAGGCCGATATCCCGACCTCGCCGGCGAAGGATTCCGAGGCCTCCCGAATGCGCTCGATGAGCGCCTCATCGCCGGGCACGATCAAGGCCGTGCCGATCGCCGCGCCCCCCTTGGCGACGGCCGAACGCGCGAGCTTGGCGCCGATATTGCCGTCGAGCCTGACGGCCTCGGCAAAGACGAGGCGGCCGCCGCGGGAGAGCCGCCAGCGGTCGACGAACTCGCCCTGCTCCATCCGCTCACCCATGGCAGTGCGGCCGAACACTACGATCTCGCAGAGCAGGAGCGAGGCCGCCTCGTCGAGCGCGATGTCGAAGCGACGATGGACACGGGCACGATCAAACAGGATGGTCTCCTGCGGCAGCCAGGACAGATGCGCGCCGGCGCCGACCTTCAGGGCGATACTGAGCTCTGCCGCCGGGCCCTGCGCGCGATAGACCTTCTCCGCGGCCGCCGTGGTCAGCGTCAGCCGCGTAGCATCGGCCGCTGATATCTCGACATCGAAGCGATCGCCGCCGGCAACGCCACCGGCCGTGTTGACGAACACGCCGGTGAGCCCCTCATCCTCCGGCGAAGGAAAGCGCACACGCAGCGAGCCGGATTCATGCAACGCACCGCGCCGCGTCACGCCGTCGCGCGCGTGCACGTCGAACCTGACCGCGCCGCGGGCGCGGTTGGCTTCGAATATGGTGGACGTGACTGATAGTTCGCTGCGCATCCGCCTCCCCAGCCGGTCGCGGCACAAATGGCTTACAGAGCCATCTGACGGCTGATCTCGCTCGCGTCGAGATTGGTGCGGTCGCAGGTGAACTTCACCGCGCCGCGATCCATCACGGCGAAACTGTCGCCGAGTTCGCAGGCAAAGTCGAGATATTGTTCGACCAGCACGATGGCGATGTTGCCGAGATTGCGCAAGTAGGAGATGGCGCGGCCGATGTCCTTGATGATCGAGGGCTGGATGCCCTCGGTCGGCTCGTCGAGCAGCAGCAGCTTCGGCCGCATCACCAGCGCACGCCCGATCGCGAGCTGCTGTTGCTGGCCGCCGGAGAGGTCGCCGCCGCGCCGGCCGAGCATGGATTGCAGCACCGGAAACAGCGAGAACACGTCGTCCGGGATGTGCTTGTCCTCGCGCTTGAGCGGACCGAAGCCGGTCTTGAGATTCTCCTCGACCGTCAGCAGCGGAAAGATCTCGCGGCCCTGCGGCACGAAGCCGATGCCCTTGCGCGCCCGCTCGTAAGGCTTGAGGCCCGTGATGTCGCTGCCGTCGAACACGATCGCGCCCGAGGAGATCGGATATTGCCCAACCATGGCACGCAGCAGCGAGGTTTTGCCGACGCCGTTGCGCCCGAGCACGCAAGTCACCTTGCCGGGCTCGGCCGCGATCGAGACGCCGCGCAGCGCCTGCGCCGCACCGTAGAACAGGTTGATGTCTTTGACTTCGAGCATCGGTCAGCGCCCCAGATAGACTTCGATGACCCGCTCGTTGGACGAGACCTGGTCGATGGTTCCTTCCGCGAGCACCGTGCCTTCGTGCAGGCAGGTCACCTTGACGCCGAGCTCGCGCACGAACGTCATGTCGTGCTCGACCACCATGACGGTGTGGGTCTTGTTGATCTCCTTCAGCAGCTCCGCCGTGAGATGCGTCTCGACGTCGGTCATGCCGGCGACGGGCTCGTCGACCAGCAGGAGCTTCGGATCCTGCGCCAGCAGCATGCCGATCTCGAGCCATTGCTTCTGGCCGTGGCTGAGGCTGCCGGCGAGGCGGTTGCGCGACTCGGTGAGGCGAATCGTCTCCAGCACCTTGTCGATGCGCTCGGACTCGGCCTTGCTGCCGCGCCAGAACAGCGTGCCCTTGACGCTGTGGTCGACATTGAGCGCCAGCAGCAGATTGTCCTGCACGGTCTGGCTCTCGAACACGGTGGGCTTCTGGAATTTGCGGCCGATGCCGAGCTCGGCGATGCGGGTCTCGTCCAGCCGCGTCAGGTCGGTGACACCGTCGAACAGCACGGTGCCCTCGTCAGGCTTGGTCTTGCCGGTGATGATGTCCATCATCGTGGTCTTGCCGGCGCCGTTCGGGCCTATGATGGCGCGCATCTCGCCGGGTGCGAGCGTCAGAGAGAGGTTGTTGATGGCGTGGAAGCCGTCGAAGGAGACGTGCACGCCGTCGAGATAGAGCATCGCGGAGGTTGCGCGGGTGTCCATGACGTTCATTGCGCTTCCTCCGCCATCTTGGGTTCGCTGACGCCGTCCTCGGCCGCGGCGCTCACAGTCGTCTCGGCCGGGCGCCTTTCCTGCGACGAAGCCCACCAGGCATTGAAGGTGCCGACGATGCCCTTGGGCAGCAGCAGCGTCACCAGGATGAACAGCGCGCCGAGCATGAACAGCCAGTACGGCGCCAGCATGCCCGAGGTGAAGAACGTCTTTGCGTAATTGACGACGACGGCGCCGAGCGCCGCGCCCACCAGCGTGCCGCGGCCACCGACCGCAACCCAGATCACCGCCTCGATCGAATTGCCCGGCGCGAACTCGCTCGGATTGATGATGCCGACCTGCGGCACGTAGAGCGCGCCGGCGACGCCGGCCATGCAGGCCGACACCGTGAACACGAATAGCTTGTAGGATTCGACACGATAGCCGAGGAAGCGGGTACGCGATTCCGCGTCACGGACCGCGATCAGCACCTTGCCGAGCTTGGACGAGACGATGGCGCGGCAGATCAGGAAGCCCAGGATCAGCGCCAGGCAGCTCAGCGCAAACAGCGCGGCACGGGTGCCTTCGGCCTGCACGTTGAAGCCGAGGATGTCCTTGAAGTCGGTCAGGCCGTTGTTGCCGCCGAAGCCGAAATCGTTGCGGAAGAAGGCCAGCAGCAGCGCATAGGTCATCGCCTGCGTGATGATCGACAGATACACACCGGTGACGCGGGAGCGGAAGGCGAGCCAGCCGAAGCAGAAGGCGAGCAGCCCGGGCACGACCAGCACCATCAGCGCGGCGAACCAGAACATGTCGAAGCCGTACCAGTACCAGGGCAGCTTCGAATAGTTCAGGAACACCATGAAGTCGGGCAGGATCGGGTTGCCGTAGACGCCGCGGGTGCCGATCTGCCGCATCAGGTACATGCCCATCGCGTAGCCGCCGAGCGCAAAGAAAGCGCCGTGACCGAGCGAGAGGATACCGCAATAGCCCCAGATCAGGTCGATCGCGAGCGCCAGGATGGCGTAGCAGACATATTTGCCCCAGAGCGCGACCAGGTAGGTCGGCACTTGCAGGAACGAGCCCGCGGGCAGCAGCAGGTTTGACAACGGGATCAGCACGCCCAGCGCGGCGACAACCAGCAGGAAGATCGTCGCGCCGCGGTCCAGCGATCGCGTCAGCATGTGAGGGGTCATGCTTCCACCGCACGGCCCTTGAGCGCGAACAGGCCGCGCGGCCGCTTTTGAATGAACAGGATGATGAGAACCAGGATGGCGATCTTGCCGAGCACGGCGCCTGCGACCGGCTCCAGGAACTTGTTGGCGATGCCGAGCGTGAAGGCGCCGACCAGCGTGCCCCAGAGATTGCCGACCCCGCCGAACACCACGACCATGAAGCTGTCGATGATATAGCTCTGGCCGAGATTGGGGCTGACATTGTCGATCTGCGACAGCGCCACGCCGGCGATGCCGGCAATGCCCGAACCGAGGCCGAAGGTCAGCGCGTCGACGCGCGAAGTGGCGATGCCCATCGAGGCCGCCATACGGCGGTTCTGCGTCACCGCGCGCATCTCGAGGCCCAGCGCGGTGTAGCGCAGCATCGCCAGCAGGATCGCGAACACGGCGAGCGTGAAGCAGAGGATCCACAGCCGGTTATAGGTGATGGTGATCTGGCCGAGCTCGAAGGCGCCGCTCATCCAGGAGGGATTGCCGACCTCGCGGTTGGTCGGGCCGAACATGGTGCGGACGGCCTGCTGGAGCACCAGCGACAGGCCCCAGGTCGCCAGCAGCGTCTCCAGCGGACGGCCGTAGAGGAAGCGGATGATGCTGCGCTCGATCAGAACGCCGATCGCGCCGGCAACGAGAAAGGCGAGCGGCACGGCGATCAGCAACGAATAGTCGAACAGGCCGGGATAACGGGTGCGGATCACCTCCTGCACCACGAAGGTGGTGTAGGCCCCGATCATCACCATCTCGCCATGGGCCATGTTGATGACGCCCATCACGCCGAAGGTGATGGCGAGCCCGATCGCCGCGAGCAGCAGCACCGAGCCGAGCGAGAGGCCGTACCAGGCATTCTGCACCGTGGACCAGACCGCGAGCGAGCTCTGGATCGAGCCGATCGCGCTCGCGGCGGCCTTGGTCACCGAGGCCGGCTGGTCGCCCATGCCGGTGAGCAGCGCCATCGCCTCCTGGTCGCCGCGCGCCTTGAGGGTGGCGACGGCCTCGAGCTTCTCGACCTCGGTGGCGTCGGACTTGAACAGCAGGATCGCCGCGCGGGCGTCGCCGAGCACAGCCTTGACGGATTTGTTGGTTTCCTTGGCGAGCGCGGCATTGACGGCTTCGAACGCGGTCTCCTCATGCGACTTGAAGACGGACTGCGCGGCCTGGAGGCGCGTTCCGACATCCGGCGACTGAAGCGTCAGGCTGCCGACCGCGGCATCGACGCTGCGGCGCAGACGGTTGTTGAGGCGGACCGCGCTCGCACTGTCGGGAACGCTGGCGACGGACTGGCCGGTCGCGGCATCGATCGACTTGCCGTCGGCGCCGGTGACGTAGACCTTCTTGCTGTCCGGATCGGCCATGAGGCGGCCGTCCTGGAGCGCGCTGATGATGGGAAAGGCCAGCGGATTGCCGCTGCTCGCGACCACGCCGATCGCTTCTTCCGTGTCGGAATAATCATCGTTGGCGAATTTGGCGACCGCATCCTCGAACGGACCGGCGAAGGCCGGCAGTGCGAACGCGATCAGGAATAACGAGAGCAGGAGCGAACAGAGGCGGGCGGACAAATTGGCTAGCACTGTGAATGACCCCGGCAGAAATGGGTGGAGAAGGCGGCAGGATCGCCGCCTTCTCCAATCGTGTAGTGGAGCGTCAGATCCGGATCAGGAGCCCGAACCGAGGCACTTGTTGGTCTTGGTGTTGAAGTTGCCGCACTTCTTGCCGACCCAGTCGCCGATCAGGTCCTTGGAGCCGTCGAGCTCCTTCGACCAGGCATCGCCGGCAACGAGACCGGGCGTCTTCCAGACCACGTCGAACTGACCGTTCGCCTTGATCTCGCCGATGAACACCGGCTTGGTGATGTGGTGGTTCGGAAGCATCTTGGAGGTGCCGCCGGTCAGGTTCTTGGCTTCGATGCCCGGGAGAGCGTCGATGACCTTGTCGGGATCGGTCGACTTCACCTTCTCGACCGCCTTGACCCACATGTCGAAGCCGATCACGTGCGCTTCCATCGGATCGTTGGTCACGCGCTTCGGATTCTTGGTGTAGGTCTGCCACGCCTTGATGAACTTCTCGTTCTCCGGCGACTTGATCGACTGGAAGTAGTTCCAGGCGGCGAGATGGCCGAGCAGCGGCTTGGTGTCGATGCCGGCGAGCTCTTCCTCACCCACCGAGAACGCGACCACCGGGATGTCCTTCGCCTTGATGCCCTGGTTGCCGAGCTCCTTGTAGAAGGGAACGTTGGCGTCGCCGTTGATGGTCGAGACCACCGCGGTCTTCTTGCCGGCCGAGCCGAACTTCTTGATGTCGGCCACGATCGTCTGCCAGTCGGAGTGACCGAACGGCGTGTAGTTGATCATGATGTCTTCCTGGGCGACACCTTTCGACTTCAGATAGGCTTCCAGGATCTTGTTGGTGGTGCGCGGATAGACGTAGTCGGTGCCCGCGAGCACCCAGCGCTTCACCTTCTCGTCCTTCATCAGGTAGTCGACGGCGGGGATCGCCTGCTGGTTCGGCGCAGCACCCGTGTAGAACACGTTGCGCTCGCTCTCCTCGCCCTCGTACTGCACGGGGTAGAACAGGATGTTGTTCAGCTCCTTGAACACCGGGAGTACCGACTTGCGCGACACCGAGGTCCAGCAACCGAACACGACCGAGACCTTGTCCTTGGTGATCAGCTCGCGGGCCTTTTCGGCGAACAGCGGCCAGTTCGAAGCGGGATCGACGACGACGGCTTCGAGCTTCTTGCCGAGCACGCCGCCCTTCTTGTTCTGCTCATCGATCAGGAAGAGGATGGTGTCCTTCAGCGTGGTTTCGCTGATGGCCATGGTGCCGGACAGAGAGTGAAGCACACCGACCTTGATGGTGTCGTCCGCGGCCTTCGCGCCGGAAATGGAGGCCAGACCGAGCATCAGTCCGGCGGTCGCGGCGAGCACGCCGCGGCGGCTAAATGACGCCGCTATATCGTGAGTGGATTTGGTAAGCATTTGTGTATCATCTCCCTGACGCAGACGTGAAAACGCTGCGAAACGGCCCCACGGCCGCCTAGCGGTTAACGGAATCGCAAGAACCATGCCATGGGCTGGACACACACCAAGCCATTGGTTTTATTCGCAAAATCTGCAAAAATCAAAATTTAGCCGCAGTCTGATTGCTCAAGACTTGAGCAAATAAATTGTATGCTAATGTGGCAGACAGTTCATTTTTTGAGCAAAACGATGCCTCTGTCTAAATTTCCGGCATAACTATTTTTGCACCGCAAACGCCGTTTCGGGCCAGCCTGCCTTGAAAGCGCCCGCTCAATGTTCCATATGGGCGGTCGAGACCTCTTGCGAATCAAGGGGTCGTTGCGAGCCGCGTGTTCTTAAGCCCTCTACGGGCGTCTGGCTTGCCCCATATCTCCCAAGCCATCCGACACCCCAAACACGCAGGTGTCTTCTCGACACCCGTTTGCGCGCGCCGCGCTGAATGCGCCGGGCGCCCGCCTTTGACATGGAAAGAACCCATCTTTTGACTTCGTTTCAGGACTTCGGCCTCGCCGAACCGATCGCGCGTGCTCTCTCCGAAGAGAACTACGTCACCCCCACCCCCATCCAGGCCCAGACCATTCCCACGGCGCTCACCGGCCGCGACGTCGTCGGCATCGCCCAGACCGGCACCGGCAAGACCGCGTCCTTCGCGCTGCCGATCCTGCACCGCCTGCTCGAGCACCGCATCAAGCCGCAGCCGAAGACCACCCGCGTCCTGGTTCTGTCGCCCACCCGTGAGCTGTCCGGCCAGATCCTCGACAGCTTCAACGCCTATGGCCGCCACATCCGCCTGTCCTCGACGCTCGCCATCGGCGGCGTGCCGATGGGCCGTCAGGTCCGCTCGCTGATGCAGGGCGTCGAAGTGCTGGTCGCCACCCCCGGCCGCCTGCTCGACCTCGTGCAGAGCAACGGGCTGAAGCTTGGCAGCGTCGAATTCCTCGTGCTCGACGAGGCCGACCGCATGCTCGACATGGGCTTCATCAACGACATCCGGAAGATCGTCGCCAAGCTGCCGATCAAGCGGCAGACGCTGTTCTTCTCGGCCACCATGCCCAAGGACATCGCCGAGCTCGCCGACTCCATGCTACGTGATCCCGCCCGCGTCGCGGTGACCCCGGTCTCCTCGACCGCCGAGCGGATCAACCAGCGTATCCTCCAGGTCGACTTCTCGGCCAAGCCCGCCTTCCTGACCAAGCTCCTGAAGGACGAGCCGATCAACCGCGCGCTGGTCTTCACCCGCACCAAGCACGGTGCCGACAAGGTGGTGAAGACGCTCGAGAAGGCCGGCATTGCCGCCAGCGCCATCCACGGCAACAAGTCGCAGAACCATCGCGAGCGCACGCTCGCCCAGTTCCGCTCCGGCGACATCCGCACGCTGGTCGCCACCGACATCGCCGCTCGTGGCATCGACGTCGACGGCATCACCCACGTCATCAATTTCGACCTGCCCAACGTACCCGAGACCTACGTCCATCGCATCGGCCGCACCGCGCGCGCCGGCGCAGAGGGCACCGCGATCTCGCTGGTCGCAGGCGGCGAGGAGCTCAGCTACCTCCGCGACATCGAGCGGCTGATCAAGGTGGCGCTGCCGCGCGAAGACCTCCGCACCGATGCCGGTCGCCGCGATGCAGGTCCTCCCCCGCCGCAGCAACGACAGGGCCGGCCGGGCCGCCCGGGCCAGCGTCCGCAAGGCGCACGGCACGGTGACGGACGGCGTGCCGACGAAAGGCATGCCGACGGACGCCACCATAGCGCCGGCAAGCAGGGTGATGGACGGCCCGGTGAAGGCCGGCATGGCGACGGAAGGCATGTTGAAGGAAGGCCTGGCAGCGGCCCGAAGGCCTCCAAGGGGTCTCGTCGCCGCCGCTCCGGCGGTAAGATGCATTCTTCGCCGACCGACCGTCCGGAACAGCGTTCCGCGCATAGCGCTGGGACGTCTGATGGGATACAAGGCGTTGCCTTTTTGCGCCGCGAGAGTCGGCCGAACGGCCAATCGACCCGCAAACCCTACTCGCACTAGCCGTCCACGACCTGGAGATATTCATGGCTAAGGAAGAGCTGATCCAGTTCGAAGGACTGGTCACCGAAATCCTCCCCGACGCCCGCTACCGCGTGCAGCTCGATGCCGGACACGAGATCGTTGCCTACACCGCCGGCAAGATGAAGAAGAACCGCATCAAGACGCTCGCGGGCGACCGCGTGACGGTGGAGATGTCGCCCTACGATCTCGAGAAGGGCCGGCTGATTTTCCGCCACAAGGACGAACGTCCCGCATCATCCGGCGGACCGCCGCGGGGTGGTGCGCAGCGCGGTGGCCAGTTCCGTCGCCGCTAAGCGGCGAACGACCATTCCGCGCGCAAGCGCGGAGTTAAAATGCTGACCTGTATGCTGATCTGCCGCGCTCGTCGCGGCGGATCAAAAAATCGTGCGCGTCAGGATTGTTTTGAAGCCTCATTTCCAATAAAATGAATTAATCGATTTTCGGCCGGACGACATTGGCATCCACCGGTACAGCCGGTTCAGACACGCTGACGACCCTTCCAGAAATTCGATCTAACCTGCCTGCGCGAGCGGGCTCTTACATTGTGTTATCTGAGAAGGAACTACCCCCGTGAGCATGGGAACCGTGAAGTGGTTTAACGCGACCAAGGGCTTTGGCTTCATCCAGCCCGACGACGGCGGCAAGGACGTGTTCGTGCACATCAGCGCCGTCGAGCGCGCCGGCCTCGGCACGCTGCGCGAAGGCCAGAAGATCTCCTACGAGATCGTGGCCGATCGCCGGTCCGGCAAGTCGGCCGCCGACAATCTTCGCTCCGCCGGCTAAGCCAACGGACCTTCGGTCCGGATCGGCTCGAGCGAGCAAACCAAAACAACAGAAAAGGCCGTGCGCGACGCACGGCCTTTTTTCATGTTCGACGAACCGGGAGAATTCTTCCTCGCCGGAGCGAGAGGCCGGACCGGACCGCACGATCCTGCCCGGCAATCCCGCCTATCGGTCGTTCGTTGGTCTTGCTAGTTGGGCTTGGCGCCGGCGTTGCCGCTGGCATTGTTGCTCAGCGTACCGGCCTGGCTCATCGTGGTGTTGAAGAAATTGTCGCTGTCGCCCAGCGTCACGCGACGCTGGCAAATCGGCATGCAGCTATAGGACTCGCGCTCGACCCCGCGATAGACAGTGACGAGCCGGTCGCTCGGACCTTCGACCTGGATCTGGCGGTCGACCAGGATCTCGCCGCCCCTGTCGAGCGCGATGAAATTGGTGGCGCCGTAGCCCTTGCCGGTCACGACGATCATGCCACCGGGCTGGAGCGTGACGTCGGCGATCAGGGGATTGCCGACCACGATGGTCGCCACCTTGCCGGGCAGCCGGACCAGCTTGGCCTGATCGACATTGACGGCGATGGTGTCGGCGGTGGATTCGGCAAGACCGGCAGCCGGCGATGCCAGCACCGCGGCCGCAACCAGAAGACACACGCGCGCATGGCGGCGCAGCAGTTCTTTACGCATACTCTTACTCCCGGGACGTCACAAACCGGCAGAAGCGATCAGATAACAGCGGAGCCGGTGCCCGACCGCGCTAACCTGCCCTCAATTCGTGAACGTTCCGCAAACTCGCCGACTATTGTTTGAACGGACTGGCGCTTTGCGGCCTTCGCGGTCGTGCTAGCGGCGGAACGGATAGGCGAGCTGGCCCGCGATCTCCTTGGGCATGGTCGCTTCGTCCTTGCCGTAATCCTGCGGCAGTTGCCCTTCCGGCATGCGGAAGGTGCCGAACAGCACGTCCCAGAGCGGGAAGGTCCCGGCGAAATTGGTGTCGCCGCCCTCCTCGAGCGAGGTGTGGTGCCAGCGGTGGAACACCGGCGTCGCCAGCACGTATTTGAACGGCCCGAAGGTCCAGTTCAGGTTGGCGTGCACGAAGGCCGAGTGGAAGGTCGTGAACGGGGCAAGCCAGACCATGACGTTCGGAGAGATGCCGGCCATCAGCAGCACGACGTCGACCCCGATCGAGCCGAGCATGAGATTGACGGGATGGAAGCGCGCCGCCGAAATCCAGCTTATCTCCTCCGAGGAGTGATGGATCGCGTGATACTTCCAGAACTCGCCGCCGTGGAACAACCGGTGCAGCCAGTACAGCATGAAATCCGACAGGACCAGGAATAGAGCAGCCTGGACCCAGAGCGGCAACAGCGCCAGCGGGCCGTGGCCATTGTCGTAGAAGGCGATGAGATCGTCGGCATCGTGGATGTTGAAGAGGAGGCTCGCGCCGACGATCAAGAGCCCGATCCGCATGGTGCGGGCGAACACCGGAACGAAGAACCAGTAGCAGATGTCGGTGACGATCTCGCGTTTGCGCCACCAAGGAGTGCCGGGATTGCAGGCCCAGAAATGCTCGAGCACGGTGAAGACGGCCGCGAGCGCGAGGGTGATGGGGACCACCTTCGCGATGGTCTCGCCGAGCATCAGGGCGACTTGCATGGGCAGGCTCGACATCGTCGCCTCTCTTCCGAATTGCTGGTCCTCCTACGCCTACTCCGCGAAATTTAAGGGAGGGTGAAGCCGGCGACGCACTTGCGCCACGTTCGGAACCGGAGCGAATTCCGGCCAGCGTCTTAAGGTGAAATTCACTCTGGGCAAAAGCATCGCGCAGAAAGCGGGTTTGCACGATCGAATTAACCCCGCCGAAAGAGCTCGGCTTTCATGGTTATCGCGTCAAAGACAGCGCCGAACGAGGCGATCCAACCCCAGATGGAGTTTGTTCATGAAGAACCTGATTGCGCGTTTCGCCAAGGATGAATCCGGCGCCACCGCCATCGAATACGGCCTGATCGCCGCCGGCATCGCGCTGGCCATCATCACCGTCGTCAACAACCTCGGCACCACGCTGAACACCAAGTTCACCTCGATCAGCACGTCGCTGAAGTAAGCGACCGACAAGCGACGGCAAACGCCCCGGATCTCCGGGGCCTTTGTTTTTCCGAGTACGGCGAGTTCCAGTGGCGTTGCGCAAGTACAGAACCGATGCCGCGGTTGCGGCGAGCGAGGCGGAGGCGGCGCAGACCGGCTCACCGACCTACTGGGTCTGCCTTGCACTGCTGCTTGCGACGCTCGCACTCGCCGCGCGCATTGCCAGCCTCTGGTGAGCCCGCCTCTCGCGGGCCCGCCTGCCGCGGCCGCCGTTGTCGGTTTGTTTAGCACTGCCGGCTAGCATCGGGCGACGCCAGATCTCGCGACGAACCTCCGGCCTCAAGACGCAGCCCATGATCCTCGACCTTGCGCGCCTTCTGCTCTTCCCGGCCTTGATGGCGTTCGCCGCCGCGAGCGATCTCTTCACGATGACCATCTCGAACCGCGTCTCGCTGGTGCTGGTCGCGGGCTTCTTCGCGCTCGCCCTCGCCGGTGGCATGGCACCTTACGAGGTGCTCGGTCATGTCGGCGCCGGCGCGCTTGTCCTGGTCGGCGCCTTCACCTGCTTTGCGATGGGCTGGGTCGGCGGCGGCGACGCCAAGGTCGCGGCCTCCGTCGCGCTCTGGTTCGGCTTCGCACAGCTGATGAACTTCCTGCTCTACGCTTCGCTGTTCGGCGGCGCGCTGACGCTGCTCCTGCTCCAGTTCCGGCAATGGCCGCTGCCCTACGGCCTCGCGGGCCAGGCCTGGCTTGCGCGACTGCACGCCAAGGAGAGCGGCATTCCCTACGGCATCGCGCTCGCACTGAGCGCGCTGATGGTCTACCCGGAGACCGAATGGGTGAAGGCGATCGACCTCGCTCATCTCGCACTGCGCTGAACGCTCCGAGTAAACCCGGCGTTAAGCCGATTTAGATACGCCTCATTAACCATGCTTTGACGAATAGCTGGTCAACTGCCGATTACGGCGGCGGCTGCGTCGCGGCGTTAGTTTGGAAAGTGAAGCGTATGAATAGGGCACGCATTGTCGTCCTGACGGTCGCCATCTGCGCCGGCGGTGTCGCCGCGTACCTGGCGAGCGGCTCGGACAATTCTGCGCCGCCTCCGGCGGCCCCGGTCGCGCAGCTTCCAACCGTCGACGTGCTGGTGGCCAAGAACGACATCGGCCTCGGCCAGACCGTGAAGCCGGAAGACGTGCAATGGCAGACCTGGCCGGCCGCGACCGCCAGTGCCACCTTCATCCGCCGCAACGAGCGCCCCGAGGGCGTGACCCAGGTGACCGGTTCGATCGCGCGCGCCCCCTTCATCCAGGGTGAGCCGATCCGCGACCAGAAACTGGTCAAGTCCGAAGGCTCCGGCTTCATGGCGGCAATCCTGCCCACCGGCATGCGCGCGATCTCGACCGAGATATCGCCCGAGACCGGCGCAGGCGGCTTCATCCTGCCCAACGACCGCGTCGACGTGCTTCTGACGCGCCGCCTCAAGAACCCGGACCCGAACAGCGGCGCCCCTGATATCGTCACGTCCGAGATCATCCTGGCCAACATCCGCGTCCTGGCCATCGACCAGGCGCCGAAGGAGAAGGACGGCCAGAATACGGTGGTCGGCAAGACCGTCACCCTCGAGCTCAATCCCGCGCAGACGGCGACGCTTTCCGCCGCCCGCCAGAGCGGCACGCTGTCGCTGGCGCTGCGCAGCATCGTCGACGTCAAGATGAGCGAGATCACGCTCGATGATTCCGCACAGAAGCGCGATGGCGTTTCGATCATTCGCTACGGTATCCCAAGCTCGACGGCGAAGGCACGATGAGGGCAGTCGATATGAAATGCAGGGCAGATTTGACGACGATGCGAACCTCAATGGTCCGCGCCCTGTCGTTTTCGGCCGCTCTCGCGCTGGTGCTCAACCCGGCGCTGACCCCCGTGGTCGCCGCCGACTACCGCCCCGTGGCGCCGGTCGCGGCCGACGGCCAGATGAACGCGCGCTTCCTCTCCCTCGGCGTCGGCAAGTCCATCGTGATCGACCTTCCGCGCGACATCAAGGATGTGCTGGTCGCCGATCCCAAGATCGCCAACGCGGTGGTCCGCTCGTCGCAGCGCGCCTACATCATCGGCGCCACGGTCGGCCAGACCAACATCGTGTTCTTCGATTCCGCCGGTCAGCAGATCGCGGCCTATGACATCGCGGTCAAGCGCGACCTCAACGGCGTGCGGGCGGCGCTGAAGCAAATCCTGCCCAATTCCGATATCCAGATCGACGGCCTCGGCGAAGGCGTCGTGCTGACCGGCACGGCGGCGAACCCGATGGAAGCGCAGCAGGCCAACGATCTCGCCGCGCGCCTCGCCGGCGGCGCCGACAAGGTCGTGAACTCGATCGTGGTCCGCGGCCGCGACCAGGTCATGCTCAAGGTGACGGTCGCCGAAGTCGCGCGCAACATCGTCAAGCAGCTCGGCATCGACCTCACCGCCAACCTGAACTACGGCACGTCCGTGGTGAGCTTCACCAACTCCAACCCGTTCACCGCTCTTGGCAAGAATCTGGTGGACGGCAACAGCCTGACCACGAAGTTCGGCGCGACGCCGTCGGTGCAGGCCACCCTGCGCGCGATGGAGACCGCCGGCGTGATCCGGACGCTGGCCGAGCCGAACCTGACCGCGATCTCCGGCGAGTCGGCGACCTTCATCGCCGGCGGCGAATTCCCGGTACCGGCGGGCTACGCGTGCGATCCCACGACGCATGTCTGTACCACCCAGATCAGCTTCAAGAAGTTCGGCATCTCGCTCAACTTCACGCCCGTGGTGCTGACCGAGGGCAAGATCAGCCTGCGGGTGATGACCGAGGTTTCGGAACTGTCGAACGAGAATGCGATCACGCTGTCGCAGGCCGTGACCTTGTCGACGGTGAACTCGCTCACCGTGCCTTCGATCAAGACCCGCCGGGCGGAGACGTCGCTGGAGATTCCCTCGGGCGGTGCGATGGCGATGGCCGGCCTGATCCAGCAGCAGACCAAGCAGGCGGTCAGCGGGCTGCCGGGCATGATGCAGCTGCCGATCCTCGGCGCGCTGTTCCGCAGCCGCGACTTCGTCAACAACGCGACCGAGCTGGTCGTGATCGTGACGCCTTATATCGTTCGCGCCGTGGCGCAGAAGGACCTGTCGCGGCCAGATGACGGCTTCTCCGCGCCTGCCGATCCGCAGGTCGAGCTGCTCGGCAACATCAACCGCATCTACGGCGTGCCTGGCCGGACCGAACCGGCCCGGAACTACCGTGGCACCTACGGCTTCATCACCGACTAAGCGAAACGGGGACTTCGTTATGACCACAAGACCACCCCAGATTCGCAGAGGCGCCATCGGCTTCGGTGGCGCGCTCGTCGGCATTGCGCTTGCGCTCGGCGGCTGCCAGCACGACGAAGCGGTCACCGCCTCCATTCCCGATAGCTACAAGCAGCGTCATCCGATCGCGATCGAGGAGCAGAACCGTTCGATCGTCGTCTTCGTCGGCCACGCCCGCGGCGGGTTGACCGCGGCCCAGCGCGCCGACGTGATGGGTCTGGCATCGGCCTGGCTGCATGAAGGCACCGGCGCCATCCATATCGACGTGCCGTCCGGGACGCCCAACGCGCGTCCGGTCGCCGAGTCGATGCGTGAGATCCAGGCGATGCTGGCGGCGGCGGGCGTTCCGCCACGCGGCATCATCGCCCGCCCCTACCAGCCGGAAGACAAGCGCTTCCTGCCGCCGATCCGGCTGACCTATTCCAAGATCGCCGCGGTCGCGGGCCCCTGCGGGCTGTGGCCGGAGGACATCGGCCCCTCGATCAAGAACAAGAGCTGGTTCGAGAACAAGGAATACTACAATTACGGTTGCGCCTATCAGCGCAACCTCGCAGCCATGGTCGACAATCCGTCGGACCTCGAGCAGCCGCGGCCGGAGACTCCCTCCTATACGATACGGCGCACCGCTGCGTTCGAGAAGTATCGCAAGGGAGTACCGACGGCGGTCGCCTATCCTGAGGCCGACAAGGCCAAACTCAGCGACACCGGCAGATGATCAGCTACGCCAGGCAACCACACGAAGAGCAGCCGGAAGCAGCTTCGCCACCGGTCGAGGAGCATATTGCGCCTGCGCCGCGCGTCTCGGTCCAGGCTTTCTGCGAGACCGTGGAAACTGCTGCCGCGGTACAGTCGGCCGGCGAGGATCGCCGTCTCGGCAAGGCCCACCTGAAGATCCAGATGGGCGGCATGGCGGCTGCGGTCGAAGCCTACCGCTCGGCGCCCACGCCGAACGTGATCGTGCTCGAGAGCGACGGCCGCAACGACCTCCTGGGCGGGCTCGACCAGCTCGCCACCGTCTGCGACGCCGGCACCCGTGTGGTCGTGATCGGCCGCATCAACGACGTCATGCTCTATCGCGAGCTGGTGCGCCGCGGCGTCAGCGACTACGTGCTCGCGCCGGTTGGCGCGATCGACGTCGTGCGCTCGATCTGCAACCTGTTCTCCGCGCCGGAAGCAAAGGCGGTCGGCCGCATCATCGCCGTGGTCGGCGCCAAGGGCGGCGTCGGCGCGTCCACCATCTCCCATAACGTCGCCTGGGCGATCGCGCGCGACCTCGCGATGGACGCGGTCGTCGCCGATCTCGACCTCGCCTTCGGCACCGCCGGGCTCGACTATAACCAGGACCCGCCGCAGGGCATTGCGGACGCCGTGTTCTCGCCCGATCGCGTCGATACCGCCTTCATCGACCGCCTGCTGTCGAAATGCACCGACCACCTCAGCCTGCTGGCGGCGCCGGCGACGCTCGACCGGGTCTATGATTTCGGCACCGATGCCTTCGATGCCGTATTCGACACGCTGCGCTCCACCATGCCCTGCATCGTGCTCGACATCCCGCACCAATGGTCGGGCTGGACCAAGCGCGCTCTGATCGGGGCCGATGACATCCTGATCGTGGCGGCGCCCGACCTTGCCAATCTGCGCAATGCCAAGAACCTGTTCGACCTGTTGAAAGCCGCGCGCCCCAACGACCGGCCGCCGCTCTACTGCCTGAACCAGGTCGGAGTGCCGAAACGTCCCGAAATCGCCGCTGCCGAGTTCGCCAAGGCGATCGAGAGCCAGCCGGTCGTCTCGATCCCGTTCGAGCCGCAGATCTTCGGCTCGGCAGCCAACAACGGCCAGATGATCGCGGAGATCTCCGCCAACCACAAGTCGATCGAGATGTTCCTCCAGATCGCCCAGCGCCTGACCGGCCGCAGCGAAACGAAGAAACAAAAATCGTCCCTGCTTTCACCCCTGATTGAGAAGTTGCGGGGAAAATAAGCCGCCGCATGGAGTCGTTAAGTGTTTGGTAAGCGTAGCGGAACAGACACCGACCTTCGGGCCCCAAAGCCCGGCGCCGTGTCGCCAGAGCCTGCCCCGGCTCCGGCGCCGACGGTGTCGCGCGCGCCGCCCCCGCCGGTCGTCGCCTCGCCGCCGCTTGCCCCGGCGAGGCCTGCGCCGGCCATGGAAACCCGCCGCTCGGACAATTACTACGAGGTCAAGGCGACCATCTTCGGCGCGCTCATCGAGGCCATCGACCTCGCCCAGCTCGCCAAGCTCGACTCGGAGTCGGCCCGCGAGGAAATCCGCGACATCGTCAACGAGATCATCGCGATCAAGAACATCGTGATGTCGATCGCCGAGCAGGAAGAGCTGCTCGACGACATCTGCAACGACGTTCTGGGCTACGGTCCGCTCGAGCCGCTGCTGTCGCGCGACGACATCGCGGATATCATGGTCAACGGCGCCAACACCGTCTACATCGAAGTCGCCGGCAAGATCCAGCGCACGGGCATCCGCTTCCGCGACAACCAGCAGCTCCTCAACATCTGTCAGCGCATCGTCAGCCAGGTCGGCCGGCGTGTCGACGAATCCTCGCCGATCTGCGACGCGCGTCTCGCCGACGGCTCCCGCGTCAACGCCATCGTGCCGCCGCTGTCGATCGACGGGCCCACACTCACCATCCGCAAATTCAAGAAGGACAAGCTGACGCTGGATCAGCTCGTCAAGTTCGGCGCAATCTCGCCGGAGGGTGCGGAAATCCTCCAGATCATCGGCCGCGTCCGCTGCAACGTGCTGATCTCCGGCGGTACCGGCTCGGGCAAGACCACTCTGCTCAACTGCCTGACCAATTATATCGAGCACGACGAGCGCGTAATCACGTGCGAGGACGCGGCCGAGCTCCAGCTCCAGCAGCCCCATGTGGTGCGGCTGGAAACCCGTCCGCCCAACATCGAGGGCGAAGGCCAGGTCACCATGCGCGAGCTGGTGCGCAACTGCCTGCGTATGCGCCCCGAACGCATCATCGTCGGCGAAGTCCGTGGCCCCGAAGCATTCGACCTGCTTCAGGCCATGAACACCGGCCATGACGGCTCGATGGGCACGCTGCACGCCAACAACCCGCGCGAGGCGCTGTCGCGCTGCGAATCCATGATCACGATGGGCGGCTTCTCGCTGCCGTCGCGGACCATCCGCGAGATGATCTGCGCCTCGATCGACGTCATCGTCCAGGCCGCGCGCCTGCGCGACGGTTCGCGCCGCATCACCCACATCACCGAGGTGATGGGCATGGAAGGCGACACCATCATCACCCAGGACATCTTCCTCTACGACATGGTCGGCGAGGACGCCAACGGCAAGATCATCGGGCGGCATCGCTCGACCGGCATCGGCCGTCCGAAGTTCTGGGAACGCGCTCGCTATTACGGCGAGGAGAAGCGCCTTGGCGCCGCGCTCGACGCGGCCGAAGTGGCGCAGCAGACGTGAGCAGGTCAGCGCCGCCATGAACATGCAGGTCCTCGCCCTCGCCTTCCTCGCCACCGCCGCTGTCGGCGGCATCGCCTGGGTCTTCCTCTATCCGTTGATATCCGGGGAGCGGAAGGCGGAAAGCCGCCGCGCCTCGATCGCGCGCGCCGACGCGCCCATGGCCAAGCAGACCGAGAAGAGCCAGCGCTCGCGCCGTGAACAGGTCGAGACTTCGCTGAAGGATCTCGAGGCCCGACGTCAGCAGGAGAAGAGCGTTCCGCTCAGCGTCCGCCTGTCGCAGGCGGGGCTGGACTGGACGCCGCAGAAATTCTGGATCGCGTCCGCCGTCGTGGCGGGCGTGCTGTTCGCGGTTGCCATGTTCGTCGGTGGCGGCCTGCTCGGCGCCGCCGGCCTCGCCTTCGCCGGCGGCTTCGGCCTGCCGCGCTGGGCACTCAGCTTCCTGAAGAAGCGCCGCGAAAACAAATTCCTGGCGGCGCTGCCCGACGCCGTCGACGTGATCGTCCGCGGCATCAAGGCGGGCCTGCCACTGTTCGAATCGATCAAGGTGGTCGCCGCCGATTCGCCCGAGCCGCTGCGCAGCGAGTTCCTGGCCATCATCGAGACACAGGCGATCGGCATGCCGCTCGGCGAAGCCTGCTCGCGCCTCTACGATCGCATGCCGCTGCCGGAAGCGAATTTCTTCGGCATCGTGATCTCGATCCAGCAGAAGTCGGGCGGCAACCTCTCCGAAGCGCTGGGCAACCTCTCCAAGGTGCTGCGCGACCGCAAGAAGATGAGGGAAAAGATCCAGGCGATGTCGATGGAGGCCAAGGCCTCGGCCGGCATCATCGGCTCGCTGCCGCCGATCGTGATGTTCCTCGTCTATCTCACGACACCGCACTACATCTCCCTGCTGTGGACCCATCCTACCGGCCAGCTCATGCTGGTCGCCTGCGTCGTCTGGATGTCGATCGGCATCATGGTGATGAAGAAGATGATCAACTTCGATTTCTGACGGTGGCGTATGGTCGAATTTCTCGTTTCGAAACTGCATGACGTCCGCTTCATGACCATGCTGCTGGCGGCCATCGCCGCCAGCGCCACCGTCTATACGCTGGTGATGCCCCTGTTCGCAGGCGAGGGCCTCTCCAAGCGCATGAAGGCGGTGGCGAGCGAGCGCGAACGGATCCGGCAGCGCGAGCGCGAGCGCCTCAACAAGAGCGAGAAGGTCTCGCTGCGCCAGACGCCGAAGCAGCTCGTCTCCAAGGTCGTCGAGGATTTCAACCTCACCAAATGGCTCGCGCAGGAGGCGGCCCGCGACAAGCTCATCATGGCCGGCTACCGCGGTCAGGCGCCGTACATCACCTTCCTGTTTGCGCGCATGGTCGCTCCGCTCACCCTGTTCGTGGGCTCGGTCCTGTACGTGTTCCTGATCGCGCATATGGACAAACCGACGCCGGTCAAGATCGGCATCTGCGTCGGCGCCGCCTATCTCGGGCTTCAGGCCCCGATGCTGTTCCTCAGGAACGCGATCTCCAAGCGCCAGCTCTCGATCAAGCGCGCCTTTCCCGACGCGCTCGACCTGTTGCTGATCTGCATCGAATCCGGCATGTCGGTCGAAATGGCGTTCCGGAAAGTCGCCACCGAGATCGTCGGCCAGTCGATCGCGCTGTCGGAAGAGTTCACGCTGACCACCGCCGAGCTGTCCTATTTGCAGGACCGCAAGGTCGCCTATGAGAACCTGGCGCGACGCACCGGGCTCGAGGGCGTCAAGTCGGTGTGTCTGGCGCTTCAGCAGGCGGAACGTTACGGCACTCCGCTCGGACATTCCCTGCGCGTCATGGCGCAGGAAAACCGCGACATGCGCATGAACGAGGCCGAGAAGAAGGCCGCCGCGCTGCCGCCGAAGCTGACGGTGCCGATGATCCTGTTCTTCCTGCCGGTGCTGTTCGTCGTCATTCTCGGGCCGACCGGCATCAAGATCTCCGAGATGCAATAACGCAAGACGTGGCCGCACGCGGTTCGCGCGAGCGGCTTCAGGATGAGACGATCAGGTCGGATCAGTCGGGCCGGGTGAGCGCGGCGACCGGAGTCCGCTTCGGCGTACCGCGCGGGGCGTCGTTGCGGCTCAGCATTTCCTTCAGATAGGCGACATTGGCCGCGGCCTGTTCCGGCGGCAGGTCCGCCTTCACGATGGTTTCGGCTTCGGCAAAGCGGCCCTGGAGACCGACGACCAGGCCAAGATTCTGCCGCACCCGCGCGCTCGCGCGCGGCGAGGCGTGGGCCTGCCGCAACGCCTCCTCGGCCTTCGGCAGGTCCTTCGACAACATGTAGGACAGGCCGACATTGGAGAGCACGCCGGGATCGCCCGGCGCGATCTTCAGCGCACTCGCATAGTAGGAGCGCGCCTCCTCGTGACGGCCCATCTGATCGAGCGCCGTGCCCTGCACCGAGAGCAGGCGCCAGTCCGGATTGTCGGGAGAATGCGCCTTCGACAGCACGTCGAAGGCCTGCTGGAAATTGCCGTTGTCGGCGAGTGCACGGCCGTACTGGGCGAGCAGCGGCTTGTTGCCGGGATTGGCGATGGTCGCCTGCTCGAGGACGGCGGCGGCCTGGGCGCGCTGGCCGTTGGCGCGCAAGGCCTGGCCATAGCCGAGCGCGGCCTCGGCATCCTTGGGATTGGCACGATAACGCTCGCCATAGACTTCGGCGGCGCGCGCGGGATCGCTGGGAGGGGCCTCCGCGCGCGACCCGATCGAGCCGGTGACGTCGGAGAGCTTTGACATTGCCGTGCAGCCGCCGAGGCTCATGGCCACCACCGCGACGAGCGAGGCAGATGCGAGAAGCCGGGCAGGACTGAACTGTTGACGCATGACGCTTTGACTCTCGCGCGGATGGATCGAGCCGAACGCGCCAGCAATAGACTGTTAACCCTAATGGCCGGTTAACGCCGGGGTGCCTCCTCACGGGGGCGTCTGCGGCGGCACCTCTCCGCCGAGACCTAGGTCGAGGCCGAGCGCCTTCACCTGCTCGTTCAGGTCCCGCAGCAATTGCAGCCTTTCCTGCGCCTCGACGTCGACGTCCGTGCGCGGCATCCCGGGCCATTCGCGCCGGAGGTCGTCGCGATTGACCAGACGCTTCGCCCGGAGCTCGTCAAGCCGAAGCGGATCGATGCCGAGCACGCCGGCGGATTGCCCGATCAGCCGGCACAGCAGCACGGTCACCGCGGCAACCGCATCGGCCTCATGCTTGCGCGCGAACCTCGAGAACTTGCCGTCGAGATCGGCCCAGACATGGGAGGTGACGAGATAGGCGTGGAGCGCATTCGCCCAGTCCGGCTCGCCGCATGCATAGAATGCGCGGCGTATCAGGAGGCGGCGAGCCAATGCGGCGACCTGATCCCGCTTCAGCGTCGCGATTGAAGCGATCTCGATTGCCGACTGGACGGCCGGGTCGCGGGAATAATCCCGCCGTGCCGGCAACCAGATGATGCCGCCCGGCAGATTCGAGTCGAGCAGGCGGAAGCCGCCATCGTTGCGCGGCCGCGAATAGCGCGCGATCGCAAATCCATGTTCGGAGTTGCCTGCATCGGACATTGGACCGAAATGGACGATGTTGAAGCCGGCATCGTCGCCGCCCTGCCCGGTCGAGGACGGACAGGACAGTACGTAGATCGTGCGCCAGAACGCTTCATCGCCCCTGCTCCGCGTCGCACGCGGATCCGGAATCGAGTAGCGGGTCAGCCCCTCGACATGCCGGTGACCGTGCAGGACCAGATCGACGTTAAGCGAGGTGGCCGCTTCGAGGAAGGTCGCGGGCGCGGCGAGATACATCAGCGGTTCATCGGGGGTGCCGAGAAAGCGCTTGCCTTCGCCGGTCGCCTGCGGCAGCGGGTGATGGTGCAGCGCCAGCACCCGCACGAGGTTGTCCGCCGGCTCGGCGTAATCGGCGCGTCCAGCCGATCCAAGGCTGCCCGCAAGCTCGACGCTCAGCCGGGCGGAATCCGCAACCATGGCGTGGTAGATGCCTTGGTCGATATTGCCGCTCGCAAGCGTCGTGAGGCTGGCGCGGTTGGAATCCAGCAGCACCAGATCGAGGCCGGCGTGGCGGTAATAGACGCTCTTCGAGGTCCGCGGCAGATGCAGGTAGTCATAGACGTCGTGGCGGCCCGCGCGCTGGCTCGGACGCTTGGCGTCGTGATTGCCGGCAATCGCCTGGATGTCGGTGAACACACGGCTCCGCCGGAAGGACGCGATGACGGCGAGCGCTTCGTCGAGCGCGCGCGGCGTCGGGTCGTCCACGAGATCGCCTGTGATCAGCAGGATGCGATCGGGAACGTCCGCGAAGGCCGCCATCCTCTCGCGCAGAGCGGCACTCAGTGTCTCGATCGTCGCAAGCAGCCGCCCTGACCCGTCCAGATGCAGGTCGGAAATCTGCGCAATAACGAACGATCTATCCATCTTGCGCCGCTCGTTGCGGATGCTGCGCCGCCCAATACGATGAGAGAAATTCCTGCGACGAACGGGTTCAGGCCGGTCTCGGCCCGGGCGAGGACAAACCCCGGGGCAAGTATCAACCGCGTGCCACTGCGTTCCTGCACTCGATGCGTTCAGAGTCGAGCGGCGCAATCTGAAATATTCTCCGATAATGCCACAACCACAGCGCTAGTAAAGCCCTGCGGCCGTGCGCGCGTGAACGGCAGTTCTCTGCACGGATGGATACGAGATCTGCCCGTCGCCGGTTTCGTTTCACCGGATCAATATTCGATGGCAAGCCGCTTGCGGATTTCGTCGACGCGCTTGTCGAGCGCATCGAAGCGCGCGTGTACGGAGCGGTCGTGGAGATAGAAGACGTAGCCGCCGGCAAGAAACGCGAAGATCCAATGATGATGCTCGACATAGCTGAAGATCGCCTCGACGGCCTGGCCGATGAATGTGACCATGCTCCACACGACGTCCATTGCATTTCCTCCCGGCAGGCTTCGCCTTCGGCCGCCGGCGATCCGTTTGCATCTGGCGGCCGTTGCCGGAACCTAGCATGGGCCCCGTGCTGCGAGTAGCGGCTCGCTCAACGGTGACGGCAAAGCCGATTGCGGCCACGGCAAAACTCTGCGAAGTCTCCTTCATCCGCATAACCAGCCTGATCTGACGACCCGGACCCGCCAATGCCTTCTGTCTTCGAGACGTCGCCGACCGCCATCCCGATCACCTTCGTCACCAAGTCGAGCTGGGATCAGGTCGCCGAGACGCTGCCGCCGGCGCAACGCCAGTTCGCAACGGCGAGCGCCTTCACCGCCAAGCCGGGCGGCTATCTCGCCCTGCCCGCCCCCGACGGTGCGATCGCGCAGGTGCTGTTCGGCCTCGAGGACGAGGGCGCAAGATCCCGCGACCCGTTCCGGCCGGGCGCCCTGCCCGGCCTGCTGCCGCCGGGCACCTATCGCTTTGCCAATGCACCGCACGATGCGCGGCTCGCCGCACTCGCCTTCGCGCTCGGCTGCTACCGCTTCGCCCGCTACCGCAAGGCGGATAGACCCGATGTCCGCCTGGTGCCGCCTGACGGCGTCGACACCGTCGAGATCGACCGCATGGCGGATGCCGCGATGCTGGCGCGCGACCTCATCAACACGCCGTCCAACGACATGGGGCCGGAGGAGCTCGCTGCAGCCGCGCAGGAGCTCGCCAGCGAATTCGGCGCGACCTTTGCCTGCACCATCGGCGAGGATCTGAGGACAGATTTTCCCCTGATCCACGCCGTCGGCATGGCCTCGGACCGCGCGCCGCGGCTGATCGACATCGGCTGGGGCGATCCCGCCCATCCCAAGGTGACGCTGGTCGGCAAGGGCGTGTGCTTCGACACCGGCGGGCTCGACCTGAAGCCCTCGAGCGGCATGCTGATCATGAAGAAGGACATGGGTGGCGCGGCCAACGTTCTGGCGCTCGCGCGCATGGTGATGGACGCGAAGCTGAAGGTCCGGCTGCGCGTGCTGATTCCGGCGGTCGAGAATGCGGTCGCTGGCAATGCCTTCCGCCCGCTCGACATTTTTACATCGCGCAAGGGCATCACGGTCGAGATCGGCAACACGGACGCCGAAGGCCGGCTCGTGCTCGCCGATGCGCTGGCGCTCGCCGACGAGGAGAAGCCCGACCTGCTGATCGATCTCGGCACGCTGACGGGAGCTGCACGCGTCGCGCTGGGGCCGGATTTACCGCCCTTTTACACCAATGATGAGACGCTTGCCGCAGACGTCGCGCGCTGCGCCGTCAAGGAGAACGATCCGTTGTGGCGCATGCCGCTGTGGCCGCCCTACGATGCGTGGCTGGACTCCAAGACCGCCACCATCACCAACGCCCCGTCGGGCGGCTTTGCCGGCTCGATTACCTGTGCGCTGTTCCTGCAACGCTTCGTCGAGCAGGCCAAGAGCTGGCTGCATGTCGACATCTATGGCTGGACGCCGTCGGCGAAGCCGGCGCGCCCCGAAGGCGGCGAGTGCCAGGCCGCGCGCGCCATCTACACATTGCTGAGCGAGCGCTATGCATGATCCAGGACACGATCCAAGGCTGACACCGGCGCGGGCCGACCTCGCCGCCAAATATCTCGAAGGCAAGGTGCAGGCGGAGCGCTTCGTCACCGGCGAGGAATTCGAGGTGACGGAGGCGATTGCAGCGGTGCGCGAGCAGCCGTCCCCGGGCGCGATGCTGATGACGGAGGCGCTGCGCGGCGAGCGCGTCACGGTCTACGATCGCAATGGCGAGGGCTGGGCCTGGGGCCAGCTTGGCGGTGACGGTTATGTCGGCTGGCTTCCCGATGCGGCGCTGATGAAGCCGACGGCCGCCCCGACGCACAGGGTCAGCGCGCTCAGGACGTTTGCGTTCCCCGGCCCCTCGATCAAGCTGCCACCAGCCGGCACGCTCGTGATGGGATCGAAGCTGGCGGTGGCCCGCGAGGACGGCAGCTTCGCGGTGACGCGTGACGGATCCTATCTGCCGAAGGCGCATCTCGCCCCACTCGATCATCGCGAGCCGGACTTCGTCGCAGTGGCCGAACGCTTCGTCGGCACGCCCTATCTCTGGGGCGGCAAGAGCAGCCTCGGCATCGACTGCTCGGGTCTCGTGCAGGTCTCGCTGACGGCGGCCGGCACCGGCTGCCCGCGCGACAGCGACATGCAGCAGGCCGGCCTTGGCCGCGCCCTGGAGGCGCATGAACAAAGCAAGCTGCAACGCGGCGATCTGATCTTCTGGAAGGGCCATGTCGCCATCGTGCGCGACGGCGGCACCATGGTTCACGCCAACGCGCATCATATGGCGACGGTGATCGAGCCGATCGAACCGGCGATTGCGCGGATCAAGCAGGCCGGCAGCGAGGTCGTCGCGATCAAGCGGCTCTGATTATTCCAGTCATTCCGGGGCACGCGCCACGCGCGCCCCGGAATGACAGCAGTTCCTACGTCGCCACCGATCCATTCCCAGCCGTCTCCAGCCGGAACGCCGCCGCGAACAGTGCGCGCGTGTAGTCGCTCTTCGGGTTCTTGAACAGCTCGGCCGCCTGCCCCTCCTCGACCACCTTGCCGCCGCGCATCACGATGAGATGGCTGGCAAGCGAGGCGACGACGCGCAAATCGTGAGAGATGAACATGTAGGTGAGATCGCGCTTGCGCTGCAGCTCGCGCAACAGATCGACCATCTGCGCCTGGAACAGCATGTCGAGCGCGCTGGTCGGCTCGTCCAGCACGACGAAATCCGGTTCCAGCACCACCGCGCGCGCGATGCTGATGCGCTGGCGCTGGCCGCCGGAGAACTCATGCGGGTAGCGGTAGCGGGTGTCGGGCTTCAGCCCGACGTCCTCGAGCGCCTTGACGACGCGCGCCTCTCGCTCCTCGCGCGACAGTTTCGGCTGATGCACGGAGAGGCCTTCGGCGATGATGTCGGCGACCGACATGCGCGGGCTGAGCGAGCCGAACGGATCCTGGAACACGATCTGCATGTCGCGCCGGAACGGCCGCATCTCCTTGAAGCGCAGGCCCTGGATGTCTTTCCCCAGGAACACGATGCGCCCGTTCGAGGAGATCAGCCGCAGCAGCGCCAGCCCCAGCGTGGTCTTGCCCGAGCCGGATTCGCCGACGACGCCGAGCGTCTCGCCCTTGCGGACGGCGAGGCTGACGCCGTCGACCGCCTTGATGTGGCCGACCGTCTTGCGCATCAAGCCACGTTTGATCGGAAACCACACTTTCAGGTCGTCGGCCGACATCACCACCGGCGCACCCGGCTGCGGCGGCGCGGGATCGGGCTTCGGCTCGGCCGCGAGCAGGTCGCGCGTATAGGGGTGCTTCGGCGTCTTGAACACCTGCTCGACCGGTCCCTGCTCGACGATCTCGCCGCTCTTCATGACGCAGACGTGGTCGGCGATGCGGCGCACGATGCCGAGATCATGGGTGATGAAGAGCAGGCTCATGCCGAGCCGCGCGCGGATCTCGGCAAGCAGCGCCAGGATCTGCGCCTGCACGGTGACGTCGAGCGCCGTGGTCGGCTCGTCCGCGATCAGCAGGTCGGGCTCGTTGGCGAGCGCCATCGCGATCATCACGCGCTGACGCTGGCCTCCGGAGAGCTGGTGCGGATAGCTGTTGAGGCGCGTCTCCGGATCGGGGATGCCGACCTGGGTCAGCAGCTCCAGCGTCCGCTTGCGCGCCAGTGCGTTGCTGGTCGGATTGTGCAACTGGATGATTTCGCCGATCTGCGCCTCGATCGTGTGCAGCGGGTTGAGCGAGGTCATCGGCTCCTGGAAGATGATGGAGATGTCGCTGCCGCGGACCTCCCGCATCTGCTGCTCGGACTGGTCGATCAGCTCCTGTCCCTTGAAGCGGATGCTTCCCGAGGGGTGCGAGGCGTTCGGATAGGGCAGCAGCTTCAGGATCGAGAGCGCGCTGACGGACTTGCCGGAGCCGGATTCGCCGACCAGCGCCAGGCATTCGCCGCGCTTGATCTGGAACGAGACCTTGTCGACCGCGAGTGTCGTGGCACCACCCTGGTGGAAGGCCACCGAAAGGTCGCGTACGGCAAGCAGGGGCTGGTTGATCGCGTCCATTGACCTACCTGAACGTCTTGCGCGGATCGAAGGCGTCGCGCACGGCTTCGCCGATGAAGATCAACAGCGACAGCATGATGGCGACTGAGAAGAAGCCGGAGAAACCGAGCCACGGCGCCTGCACATTGGACTTGGCCTGCGACAGCAGCTCGCCGAGCGAGGGTGAGCCGGGCGGCAGGCCGAAGCCAAGGAAGTCGAGTGCCGTCAACGTCATCACCGACGAGGAGACGATGAACGGCAGGAACGTCATGGTCGCGACCATCGCGTTCGGCAGCAGGTGGCGGAACATGATGACCGGGTTGGAGACGCCGAGCGCCCGCGCGGCCTGGATGTATTCGAAGTTGCGCCCGCGCAGGAACTCGGCCCGCACGAGGCCGACCAGCGAGACCCAGGAGAACAGCAGCAGGATGCCGAGCAGCACGAAGAAGCCGGGCACGAGGACCGAGGACAGGATCAAGAGAAGGTAGAGCGACGGAATTGCCGTCCATATCTCGATGAAGCGCTGGAAGATGAGATCGACCCGGCCGCCGAAATAGCCCTGCACCGCCCCCGCTGCGATGCCGATGACGGATGAGATGATCGTGAGGCAGAGGCCGAACAGCACCGAGATGCGGAAGCCATAGATCAGCCGCGCCACCACGTCGCGCCCCTGATCGTCCGTACCCAGCCAGTTGTATTCGAGGTCGCGGCAGCTCTTCAGCCCCTTCTTCTCGACGACAAGCTTGCACTGCGCTTCCGTCAGCATCCAGGTCGGCGGCGATGGCGCCGGCGTCGGCAAGTCGAGATTGTGGGTGTCGTAGGAATAGCGGATCAGGGGCCAGACGATGGCGCCGCCCTTGTCCTTGATGAGCTTCTGCAAGTAGGGGTCGCGGTAGTCGGCCGCCGTCTCGAAATCGCCGCCGAAGGTGGTTTCCGAATAGGTCACGAAGGCAGGCCAATAGAGACGGCCGTCGAATTTGACCAGGAAAGGCCGATCGTTGGCGATCAGCTCGGCGAACAGCGAGACCACGAACAGGGCGATGAATATCCAGAACGACCAGTAGCCGCGGCGATTGGCCTTGAAATTCTGCCATCGCCGCCTGTTCAGCGGCGAAGGGGCGAACGGCTTGCCCGTGATCGGAACGACCTCGCCCAGCGGAGACTGGGTCGTGGTTTCGATCGGCGTCGGCGCGATAACCGTCATCAGACCTCCCGCGCCTCGAAATCGATCCGGGGGTCGATCCACATATAGGTCAGGTCGGAGACCAGGTTGATCACGAGGCCGACCAACGAAAAGATGTAGAGCGTGCCGAACACCACGGGATAGTCGCGGTTGAGCACGCTCTCGAAGCTGAGCAGCCCGAGCCCGTCCAGCGAGAAGATGGTCTCGATCAGAAGCGAGCCTGAAAAGAAGGCGTGGATGAAGGTCCCGGGGAACCCGGCGATCACGATCAGCATCGCATTGCGGAAGACGTGGCCGTAAAGCACCCGCCCCTCGCTGCAGCCCTTGGCGCGCGCGGTCATGACGTATTGCTTGCGAATCTCGTCCAGGAACGAATTCTTGGTCAGGAACGTCATGGTGGTGAACGCGCCGAGCCCCATGGCGATCAGCGGCAACGTCAGATGCCAGAAATAATCGAGGATCTTCCAGTACCAGGGAAACTGCGACCAGCCGTCCGAGGTCAATCCGCGCAGCGGGAACCAGTTGAAGAACGAGCCGCCGGCAAACAGGATGATGAGGAGGATTGCGAACAGAAAGCCGGGAATGGCATAGCCCAGCACGAGAATGGTCGACGTCCAGGTATCAAACCGCGTGCCGTCCTTGACGGCCTTACGGATGCCGAGCGGGATCGAAATCAGATAGGTGATCAGCGTCAGCCAGATGCCGAGCGAGATCGAGACCGGCAGCTTCTCCTTGATCAGCTGTATCACGCTGACGTCGCGAAAATAGCTCTTGCCGAAATCGAAGCGGGCGAAATTCCACACCATCAGCGCGAAGCGTTCCGGTGCCGGCTTGTCGAAGCCGAATTGCGCCTCCAGCTTCTTGATGAAATCAGGATCGAGCCCCTGCGCGCCGCGATATTTCGAGTTGATGGCATCGCCGCCGGCGCCGACCTGCCCGGGCGCACGCTGCGCGAAGTCGCTACCGCCCGAAATGCGCGAAGTGCCGCCGGTATCGGCGCCGGAGAGCTGCGCAATCACGCGCTCGACCGGACCGCCAGGCGCAAACTGCACGACGACGAAGGAGACGAACAGGATCCCGAGCAATGTCGGGATCATCAGGAGGATGCGGCGGGCGATATACGCGCTCATGACTATTTCGCCTGCTCGAGCTTGGCCGCCTTGGCGGGTTCATGCCACCAAATGTCGGGCGCGCCGACGCCGTTGGCATAACGCGGCAGCTTCTGCGGATGACCGAACTGATCCCAATAAGCGAGCCGGTGCGTCTTGTTGTACCATTGCGGCACCCAATAGCGGCCGGCGCGGAACAGGCGGTCGAAGGCGCGGCAGGCGATCGTCAGGTCCTCGCGGTTGTCGGCCGCCATGATCTTCTCGATCATGGCGTCGATGGCCGGGCTGGCAACGCCCGCGAGATTGTACGACCCCTTGGTCGCGGCGACCTGCGAAGAAAAGAATGCGCGCATGGCATCGCCCGGCGTCGCCGACATGCTGAAACGCTGGATCGTCATGTCGAAGTCGAAATCTTCCTGGCGCGCCTTGTGCTGCACGGCATCGACGAGGCGCACACTCGCTTCGATGCCGAGCGTGCCCAGGTTCTTGATGTAGGGCGCATGGTGCGGCTGGAAGGAGGGCTCGTCCAGCAGGAACTCGATCCTGAAGACCTCGCCGTTCGGCAGCACCCGTTTGCCGTCCTTGATCGGCACGCCGGCCTCGCTCAGCAGCTGCTGCGCCTTGCGCAACAGGCTTCGATCCTGCCCGGAGCCGTCGGAGACCGGCGGCGTGAACGGTGCGGCGAACACCTCCTCGGGAACCTGACCGCGGAACGGCTCCAGCAGCTTCAGCTCTCCCGGCGAAGGCGCGCTGTCGCCCGCCATGAGATCGGAGTTCTGGAACGGCGACACCGTACGGGCATAGGCGCCGTACATGATGGTCTTGTTGGTCCACTCGAAGTCGAAGGCATTGATCAGGGCCTCGCGCACGCGCGGGTCTTTGAACTTCTCGCGCCGCGTGTTGATGAACCAGCCCTGCGCGCCGGACGGCGTGTCGTCGGGGACGACTTCGAGCTTGACGCGATTGTCCTTCACGGCCGGGAAGTCGTAGCGCGTCGCCCAGATGCGGGACGTGAACTCTTCGCGGTAAAGATAACTCTTGCCGGTAAAGCCCTCGAAGGCGACATCGCGGTCGCGATAGAATTCGTAGCGCACGACGTCGAAATTGTAGCTGCCGCGGCAGGGCGGCAGATCGGCCGCCCACCAGTCCTTCACCCGCTCGTACTCGATGTAACGATTGACCTCGAATTTCCCGACCTTGTAGGGACCCGAGCCCAGCGGGATCTCCAGAGACGTTTCGTCGAACGGACGAGACGCATAGTACGCCTTGGAGAAGATCGGCAGGCCCGCGACATAGAGCGGCACGTCGCGCGCGCGTCCCTTGGCGAAGGTGACGACGAGCGTCGCATCGTCGATCGCCTCCGCGCTGACCATGTCACGCATCTGCACGATGATCAGCGGATGTCCCTTGGACTTCAGCGCCGTCAGCGAAAACGCCGCGTCGTGGGCGGTGAGCTTCGTGCCGTCGTGGAATTTCGCCTCGGGCCGCATCGTGAAGCGATAGACCAGCCTGTCCGGCGATATCCGCACGGACTTGGCAGCAAGCCCGTACATCGCGTCCGGCTCGTCGTTGGCGCGCACCATCAGCGGCACGAACGTCATGTCCATGCCTTGCGCGCCGTCGCCCTTCAGGATGAAGGCGTTGAGCGAGTTGAAGGTCTGGTAGGACTGGTTGTACGCCTTCACCGACGGAATGAGCGAGAATGTGCCGCCCTTGGGCGCGTCGAGGTTGACGTAGTCGAAATGGCGGAAGTCTGCGGGATATTTGAGATCGCCAAATGCCGAGATGCCGTGCGCCTCGGTCCCCGCCTCCGATGCGCGCGCGCCGCGCAACAGCGGTGCGCCAAGGGACGCACCGAGGGCACCGCCGGCACCCAAAGCCAGCACATGGCGGCGTGACATCTGCGTCATGCGGGAAATGTCCTTCACGACTTCTTTGCGATCCGTGCCGCCTTGTCTGCGTCGTACCACCAGATGAACGGGAAGCCGGACTGACCGTATCTGGGCAATTCCGACGGCCGGCCGAAGCGGTCCCAGCGCGCGGTGCGCACCTTGGTATAGGTCCACTGCGGCACGACGTAGTGATTCCACAACAGCACGCGGTCGAGGGCCTTGGTCGCAGCGACGAGATCGTCGCGATCCCTTGCGTAGATCACCCGCTCGATCAGCTTGTCGATCGCCGGATTCTTGATGCCGGCAATGTTGCGCGAGCCGGCGATGCCGGCCGTCTTGGACGACCAGAATTCGCGTTGCTCGTTGCCCGGCGACTGCGACTCGCCCCATGAGTTGGTGACGACGTCGAAATCCCAGTCGCGCGTCCTGTTCTCGTATTGCGTCGGATCGACTGTCCGCACGCTGACGGCGATGCCGAGCCGCTCCAGCGACGGCTTGTAGAACAGCGTGATCCGCTCAAAGCTCGGATCGGAATTCAGCAATTCCAGGGAGAACTGCGTGCCGGTCTTGACGTCGATCAGCTTGCGGTCGCGCACCTCATAGCCGGCCTCCTTGAACAGGCGCAGCGCCTCACGCAGATTGTCGCGCACGGCCTCCGGACTGCCGCCGACCGGATTGGTGTAGGCCGTCGTGAAGACTTCGGGCGGCACTTCGGCGCGGACGGTCTCGAGGATTTCGAGCTCCTTCCCCTGCGGCAAGCCGGTCGCCATGAGCTCGTCGATACCGTCGAAATAGCTGCTGATGCGCTTGTATTGACCGTAGAAGATCTGCTTGTTCATCTCCTCGAAGTCGAACGCGTAGTTGAGCGCACGGCGAACGCGGGGATCGCTGAACTTGGCGCGGCGCAGGTTCGGCACGAATGCCTGCATCACGCCCGAGCTGCGATTGGCGAACTCCTCGAGGATCACGCGCTTTTCGGTGACGGCCGGGAAGTCGTAGGCAGTCGCCCAGTTCTTGGCGCTGTTCTCCGTGCGCCAATCGACCTGGTCGGCCTTGAAAGCTTCGATCGCGACGGTGGCGTCGCGGAAATACTCGTAGCGCAGCTCGTCGAAATTGTTGCGGCCCACATTGGCGGGCAGGTCGCGGCCCCAATAGTCCTTGACGCGCTCCAGCGCGATCGACCGTCCGGCAACGAATTCCTTGACCCTGTAGGGGCCGCAACCAAGCGGCACTTCGAGCGTGGTGGCGGAAACATCGCGCTTGCGGCCCTGCGCGTCCGTTCCCTCCCACCAGTGCTTCGGCAGGACCGTAAGCTGCCCGACGATCTGCGGCAGCTCGCGGTTGCCCGGCGCGTCGAACACGAATTTCACCTCGCGCTCGCCGACCTTCTCGGCCTTCACCACATGACTGTAGTATGCCGAGTACATCGGATGGTGCTTCTTGAAGGAATCGAGCGAGAAGATCACGTCATCCGCGGTGACCGGCTTGCCGTCATGCCATTTGGCTTGCGCCCGCAGACGATAGGTGACGAACGAGAAATCGTCCGGGTGGCTGACGGCTTCGGCAAGCGCGCCATATTCGGTCGAGACTTCGTCGAGCGCCGGCGTCAGCAGGGATTCGTAGATGAATGCGACGGCGCCGGCGACCTGCCCCTTCACACCGGAGACGACGATGTTGAAATTGTCGAACGTGCCGACGGCGATCTGACGCGCGACCCCGCCCTTGGGCGCTTCCGGATTGACGTAGTCGAAGCGCTTGAAGTCGGCGGGGTACTTGACCTTTCCGAACAGCGACAACGCATGGCGCCATGGGAGCGCACTTGAAGCCGCTTCTCCGGCCGATTGCGCCGCGGCCGTGCCGATGACGGGAATGCCCGCTACGGAACCGATGGCGGGGAGCGCTGCGGCCGCAGTGCCGGTGAGCAGGAGATCGCGTCGGGTAATGGCCAAATCAACATTCCTGTCTTGAAGGAGGCTACTCCTTTAAGGTCCCAATATAGGCGAGGTTTCGACGGAATATGTTGCTTTTTCCTCATCTTGGGAGCTCGCCCCGCCATTCGCTGCGGCCAAACGCCCCGATAACGACCTCGCGAGGCCCGGATAAGGAAACGGCCAGGCTTTTCAGCCTGGCCGCATATTCCAAGACGGGTTTTTGAGGCCTTACTTCGACGCCGTCGGCAGTGGCTTGGGATGCTCCGACAGCGAATTCAGATAGGCGATGACATCGGCGCGCTCGGAATCCTTCGGGATACCGGCGAAGCCCATCGCAGTGCCCGGGATGAAGCCCTTCGGATTGGCGATGAACTTGTTGAGGTCGTCGAACGTCCAGGTGCCGCCCTTGCCCTTCATGGCCGCCGAGAAGTTGAAGCCATTGCGGCCCTCGCCCCGTGCCTCGCCGACGACGCCATAGAGGTTCGGACCGACGCGATTCGGACCGCCCTTCTCGAAGGTGTGGCAGGCGCCGCACTTCTTGGCGGCGGCAGCGCCCTTCTCGACGGAGGCGGTCTGGAGCAGCTTCTCGATCGGCTCGGAGGCCGCAGCGGCGGCGCCGCCTTCCTTGCCGTGGCCGGCGTCTTCCTTCACGGCGATCTCGAAACCCGGCTTTTCCGGCATCTTGGGCGAGAACAGCGCACTCGCGGTGAAGCTTGTGACCAGCAGGATGAGACAGGTGCCGAGCACGGCACCGAGAATCTTATTGAGTTCGAAAGAGTCCATTTCCGGCCAGGCCCCACACCGCTGAGAAGGATTGAGCGGCCGGGCGGCCGCCAGGACGAGCCTCAGGAGAATCACACGTTCCTTGTCTTTCCCCCGAGTTTTGCCATTGAGATATCGGTTTGCCCGGGGTCTGGCAACCCGTATAAGCGAGCCGGCTTTGAACCCGTCCCCACCATTTCTCGGCGCGGAAAACGCCCCGTTTCCAGGCTCTTGACCCCAGACCTTTGAACCCAATGACCGATCCCCGCATCCTGGTGCTGATCCCGGCCCGCATGGCCGCTACCCGCCTGCCCGGCAAGCCGCTCGCCGATATCGCGGGCCTGCCGATGATCGTGCATGTGCTGCGCCGTGCGGAGGCCGCCGGCATTGGCCGGGTCGCGGTAGCCACCGACACAGACGAGATCGCCGCGGTCGTGACGGCCCATGGCGGCGAGGCCGTGATGACCCGCGCCACGCACCCCTCCGGCTCCGACCGTGTCCACGAGGCGATGCAGAAGCTCGATCCCGAAGGCAGGGCCGAGATCGTGATCAATCTCCAGGGCGACTTCCCGACGATCACGCCGCAGACCATCCGCGAGGTGCTGCCGCCCTTTGCCGACCCCGCGGTCGACATCGTGACCCTGGCCTCGCAGATCCACACCGAGGAGGAGGACCTCGCGCCGAGCGTCGTGAAGGCCGTCGGCTCGCCGATCGGGCCGCGGCGGCTGCGGGCACTATATTTCACCCGCGCCACGGCCCCTTACGGCAACGGACCGCGTTACCACCACATCGGCCTTTACGCTTACCGCCGCGCTGCGCTGGAGCGGTTTGTGTCGCTGCCGCCCTCGCCCCTAGAACTGCAGGAAAGCCTGGAACAGCTCCGGGCGGTGGAGGCCGGCATGCGCATCGACATCATGATCGTCGATAGCGTGCCCCGCGGCGTCGATACACCGCCCGATCTCGAAACCGCCCGCAGCATCCTTTCCAAATCCTGAGCCGCTGCTACAAGGCCGACCATGAGCAAGATGAAGATCGCATTCCAGGGCGAACCCGGAGCCAATTCCCACATCGCCATCGTCGAGGCCTATCCCGACGCCGAGCCGATGCCATGCGCCACCTTCGAGGACGCCCTGTCGGCGATCTCGTCGGGCGAGGCCGATCTCGGCATGATCCCGATCGAGAACTCGGTCGCCGGCCGCGTCGCCGACATCCATCACCTCCTGCCGGCTTCCGGCCTGTTCATCATCGGCGAATGGTTTCTGCCGGTCCGCCATCAGCTGATGGCGGTGAAGGGGACCAATATCTCCGACATCAAGTCCGTCGAGAGCCATGTCCACGCGCTCGGCCAGTGCCGGCGCATCATCCGCAAGCTCGGCATCAAGCCGATCGTGCACGCCGACACCGCCGGCAGCGCCCGCGACATCTCCGAGCGCAAGGACAAGAGTGTCGCCGCGATCGCCTCGCGCCTGGCCGCAAAGATCTACGGCCTCGACATCCTCGCCGAGGACATCGAGGACGAGGCCCACAACACCACGCGCTTCGTGGTGCTGGCGCGCGAGCCGAAATGGGCGGCGCAGGGCTCGGGTTCGCTGGTCACCACCTTTGTATTCCGCGTGCGTAACCTTCCCGCCGCGCTCTACAAGGCGCTCGGCGGCTTTGCCACCAACGGCGTCAACATGACCAAGCTCGAGAGCTACATGGTCGACGGCAATTTCTTCGCCACGCAGTTTTACGCCGACGTCGACGGCCACCCTGAAGACAAGGGCCTCGCCTTCGCGATCGAGGAGCTCAAATTCTTCTCGCGCGAATTCCGCATCGTCGGCGTGTATCCCGGCCATCCGTTCCGTGCGACGTTCAGCGAGACACAGCAGGATTAGTGGTCGCCCCGGCCTAGTGCGCAATTGCGCACGGGGGCCGGGGCCCATAACCACCGCTGGCCGTTGTTGCGGAAGGTCGCAGATACCGAGCCTCACCGAGAGATTCCGCGGTATGGGTCCCGGCCTTCGCCGGGACGACAATCTACGCCGCCTTCGCCAGCCCGAACGCCTCCGCCAGCAGCGAATACGACTTCTTCCGCGCGTCGTGATCGTACACGGCCGTAATCACCATCAGCTCGTCCGGCTTGCTGGAATCGATCAGCGGCTGGAGCTTCTTCTGCACGGTCGCCGGGCTGCCGACGAAAAGGCGCGAGCGGTTGCGGGTGATCGAGGTGCGCTCAGCGTCCGTATAGGGATAGGCCAGCGCCTCCTCGACGCTCGGCAGCGGCAGATATTGGCCGCGGTCGCGGCGCAGGCGATTGAGATCGAACGAGGTGGCGAGCCTTTCGGCGTCCTCATCCGTGTCGGCCGTGATGACGGCGACCGCGAGGATCGCGTGCGGGCTCGAGCTCCATGCCGACGGCTGGAAACGGTTGCGGTAATGCACCATCGCATCGATCGCATCATGGGATGCGAAGTGGTGCGCGAAGGCGAAGCCCATGCCGACTTGCGCGGCCAGTTCCGACGAATAATCGCTGGAGCCGAGCAGCCAGATCGGCGGCAGCCTGGTGTCGTCGGGCATCGCGACGACGTTGTTGTAGGGATGGCCCGACGGGAATTCGCGGGTCTCCCACAGGATCAATTCGTGCAGCCGTTCCAGGAAATCGTCGCCCTCGCGGCGGTCGAGCCGGCTGCGCAGCGCGTAGGCGGTTGCGCCGTCGGTGCCGGGGGCGCGGCCGAGGCCGAGGTCGATGCGGCCGGGAAACAGCGCCTCCAGCATCTTGAAGCGTTCGGCCACCACCAGCGGGGCGTGGTTGGGCAGCATCACCCCGCCGGAGCCGACGCGGATGTGCTTCGTCACCGCCGCGATCTGCCCGATCATCACGTCGGGCGCCGGGCTCGCGACGGAGGCGAGGTTGTGATGCTCGGCGAGCCAATAGCGGACATAGCCGAGCCCATCGACATGGCGCGCCAGATCGATGCTGTTGCGCAGCGCCGCGGCGGGTTTTGTGCCTGTGGTGACGACGGAGAGGTCGAGGACTGAGAGCGGGATCATGGCGCGTTAACGTAGTGGAGCGCCGCGCGGCGGCAATGGGCAGACAGCGCAGGTCTGGCGTGTGCGAGCCGATGCGCCCCGCCGAACGAGACGTTGGGACAGGCGACACAGAGGTGACGCCAAATCCATCCTGCCCATCGCGATAGCCGACCATCCAATTACACGGACACGGCATAACTTATTGATATTACCTACTTTATTGAAATAGCGTATTTCCTACAATTCATCCGGTAAGTACAAAAATTCAACACTTACACCGTCAAGTGGGCCACTTCCCATCACCGATGGGCTGTCGAGTGCGGCCGCTTTGGCTTATCTTGGCTATTCCCAATCTAGACCTGACCGCAGGCTGCGAAGACCTGGAGTGAGTGGTGCCATGACTGATCTGACGAAGCCTGCGACAGCCGACGCGCAAGACGGGCACCTGAAGCGGCCTGCGATCTCCTTCGAGTTCTTTCCGCCCAAGACCGAGGAGATGGAGCGCAATCTCTGGGAGACCATCAACCGGCTCGCCCCGCTCGACCCGAAATTCGTGTCGGTGACCTACGGCGCCGGCGGCTCGACCCGCGAGCGCACCCATTCGACCATCGCGCGCATCCTCAAGGAGACCACACTGCTGCCGGCCGCGCACCTGACCTGCGTCGGCGCCTCGCGCGGCGAGATCGACGAGATCGTCGACCGCTACCACGAGGTCGGCGTCCGTCACATCGTCGGCCTACGCGGCGATCCGCCCGGCGGCATCGGCACGCCCTATTCCAGCCATCCCGACGGCTACCAGAGCTCCGCCGCCCTCGTCGCCGGCATCAAGAAGCGGCACGGCGACATCGAAGTGTCGGTGTCCGCCTATCCCGAGAAGCACCCTGAAGCGCGCGATTTCGATGCCGACATCGACACGCTGAAGGCCAAGGTCGATGCCGGCGCGACCCGCGCGATCACGCAGGTGTTCTTCGATAACGACCTCTACTTCCGCTATCTCGACCGCGTCCGCGCCCGCGGCATCAACATTCCGATCGTGCCGGGCATCATGCCCATGCACAATTTCAAGCAGGCGAGAGCCTTCGTCACGCGCGCCGGCACCTCCGTGCCGGACTGGCTCGCGGAGAAATTCGACGGCCTCGATGACGACGCCGAGACCCGCAAGCTGGTGGCCGCCACCGTCGCCGCCGGCCAGGTGCAGAAGCTGGCGAAGCACGGCGTCGACACCTTCCATTTCTACACCATGAACCGCGCCGATCTCGTGTTCGCGATCAGCCATTTGCTCGGCATCCGCGCCAAGAGCGCGCAGAAGGCGGCGTAAGACAATGACCGTACCCACCTCTCCCAAGCGAACTGCTCTGCTCAAAGCCGCCCGTGAGCGCATCCTGGTGCTCGACGGCGCCATGGGCACGATGATCCAGAACCTCCAGTTCGACGAGGCCGCGTTCCGCGGCGAGCGCTTCAAGAACTTCCATCGCGACCTGCGCGGCAACAACGACCTGTTGATCCTGACCCAGCCGCAGGCGATCGAGGACATCCACGCCGCATACTTGCGCGCAGGCGCCGACATCGTCGCGACCAACACCTTCTCCACGACCTCGATCGCGCAGGCCGATTACGACCTCACCGGCATCGTCTACGAGATGGCGCGCGAAGGCGCCCGCCTCGCCGGCAACGCCGCACGGCGCGTCGAAGCCGAGGACGGCAAGCCGCGCTTCGTCGCCGGCGCCATCGGCCCCACCAACCGCACCGCCTCGATCTCGCCCGACGTTTCCAACCCCGGCTACCGCGCCGTCACCTTCGACGATCTGCGCAAATCCTATGGCGAGCAGATCCGCGGCATGCTCGACGGCGGCGTCGACCTGCTGCTGGTCGAGACCATCTTCGACACGCTGAACGCCAAGGCGGCGCTTTACGCGATCGCCGAGATCACCGAAGAGCGCGGCATCGACATGCCGGTGATGGTGTCGGGTACCATCACCGACAAGTCCGGCCGCCTGCTCTCCGGGCAGATGCCGGAAGCGTTCTGGAATTCGGTGCGGCATGCCAAGCCCATCACCATCGGATTCAACTGCGCGCTCGGCGCCGAAGACCTGCGCGCCCATATCGCCGATATCGGCCGCGTCGCCGACACGCTGGTCTGCGCTTACCCCAATGCCGGCCTGCCCAACGAATTCGGCCAGTATGACGAGACCCCGGAATACATGGCCCGCCTGGTCGGCGAGTTCGCGCGCGACGGCCTCGTCAACATCGTCGGCGGCTGCTGCGGCACCACGCCTGACCACATCGCCGCAATCGCCGCGGCCGTTGCCCCGCACAAGCCGCGCATCGTGCCCGAGATCGAGCCGCGCTTGAGGCTCTCCGGCCTCGAGCCCTTCATCCTGACCGACGCCATTCCCTTCGTGAATGTCGGCGAGCGCACCAACGTCACCGGCTCGGCGCGCTTCCGCAAGCTGATCACCGCCGGCGACTACACGGCCGCGCTGCAAGTCGCGCGCGACCAGGTCGAGAACGGCGCGCAGATCATCGACGTCAACATGGACGAGGGCCTGCTCGACTCCGAAGCGGCGATGGTGACGTTCCTGAACCTCGTCGCCGCCGAGCCCGACATCGCCCGCGTCCCCGTGATGGTGGACAGCTCGAAATTCACGGTGATCGAGGCCGGCCTGAAATGCGTGCAGGGCAAGCCGGTCGTCAACTCGATCTCGATGAAGGAAGGCGAGGAGAAGTTCATCCACGAGGCCAAGATCGCCCGCCGTCACGGCGCGGCTGTCGTGGTCATGGCCTTCGACGAGGTCGGCCAGGCCGATACGTTCGCGCGCAAGACCGAGATCTGCAAGCGCGCCTACGACATCCTGGTGAACCGCGTCGGCTTCCCGCCCGAGGACATCATCTTCGATCCCAACATCTTCGCGATTGCGACCGGCATCGAGGAGCACAACAATTACGGCGTCGACTTCATCGAGGCGACGCGCTGGATCCGCCAGAACCTGCCGGGCGCCCATATTTCTGGCGGCGTGTCCAACCTCTCATTCTCGTTCCGCGGCAACGAGCCGGTGCGCGAGGCCATGCACTCGGTGTTCCTGTATCACGCCATCAAGGCCGGGATGGACATGGGCATCGTCAATGCCGGGCAGATGATCGTCTATGACGACATCGATGCTGAACTGCGCCAGGTGTGTGAGGACGTCATCCTCAATCGCGACCCCGGCGCGTCCGAGCGGCTGCTGGCGCTTGCGGAGAAATTCCGCGGCAACAAGACCCAGACCAAGGAAGCCGACCTCGCCTGGCGCGAATGGCCGGTGGCGAAGCGGCTGTCGCATTCGCTGGTGCACGGCATCACCGAGTTCATCGAAGTGGATACCGAGGAAGCCCGCAAGGCGTCGTCGCGCCCGCTCGACGTGATCGAGGGGCCGCTGATGGCGGGCATGAATGTCGTCGGCGACCTCTTCGGCGACGGCAAGATGTTCCTGCCGCAAGTGGTGAAGTCCGCCCGCGTGATGAAGCAGGCGGTGGCCTGGCTGATGCCGTTCATGGAGGAAGAGAAGGCGCGCAACCTTGCCAATGGCATCGGCACCGAAGGCTCCTCTTCCGCCGGCAAGATCGTGCTCGCGACCGTCAAGGGCGACGTCCACGACATCGGCAAGAACATCGTCGGCATCGTGCTCCAGTGCAATAATTTCGAGGTCATCGACCTCGGCGTGATGGTGCCGGCGGCCAAGATCGTCGAGACCGTGAAGGCGGAGAAGGCCGACATCGTCGGCCTGTCCGGCCTGATCACGCCTTCGCTCGACGAGATGGCGTTCTTCGCCGGCGAATTGCAGCGTGAAGGATTGAAGCTGCCGCTGCTGATCGGCGGCGCCACCACGAGCCGCGTGCATACGGCGGTCAAGATCGACCCGAGCTACCGCGCCGGTCCCGTCGTGCACGTCAACGACGCCAGCCGCGCCGTCGGCGTCGCCTCCGCGCTACTCTCGCCGGAGAAGCGCGTGGCCTATGCCGCCGAGGTGCGCGCCGAATACGCCAAGATCTCCGACGCGCATCTGCGCGCGCAGGCGGACAAGAAGCGGCTGAAGCTCGCGGCCGCGCGCGCCAACCGCGTGCCGGTCGACTTCGCCGCGAACAAGCCGGTGAAGCCGACCTTCCTCGGCACCCGCAGCTTCGACGAATACGACCTCGCCGAGCTCGTGCCCTATATCGACTGGACGCCGTTCTTCCAGACCTGGGAGCTCGCCGGCCGCTTCCCCGCGATCCTCCACGACGCCAAGGTCGGCGAGGTCGCGCGCTCGCTCTATGACGACGCGCGCAAGATGCTCGACCTGATCGTCAAGGAGAAATGGTTCCGGGCGCGCGCCACCGTCGGCTTCTGGCCGGCGAATGCGGTAGGCGACGATATCGTGCTTTATGCCGACGAGAGCCGGACCAAGAGCATCGCGACGCTGCACACGCTGCGCCAACAGCTCGAGAAGCGCGAGGGCCGTTTCAACGCGGCACTCGCCGACTTCGTCGCTCCTGTCGGCACCGGCGTGCCCGATTATGTCGG
Organism: Bradyrhizobium sp. WSM2254; assembly: GCF_000472645.1. Taxonomy (NCBI): domain Bacteria; kingdom Pseudomonadati; phylum Pseudomonadota; class Alphaproteobacteria; order Hyphomicrobiales; family Nitrobacteraceae; genus Bradyrhizobium; species Bradyrhizobium sp. WSM2254. The sequence continues at coordinate 123,163 of NZ_AXAB01000017.1, forward strand.
CGGCTTCGTCGTCACGGCCGGCATCGGCGAGGATGCCGTCGCCGACCGCTTCAAGATGGCGAACGACGACTACTCCTCGATCCTGTGCAAGGCGCTGGCCGATCGCCTCGCCGAGGCCTTCGCCGAGCGCATGCATGCCCGCGTGCGCCGCGAGTTCTGGGCCTACGCGCCGGACGAAGCACTCTCCTGCGACGATCTGATCCTGGAGAAATACCAGGGCATCCGCCCCGCGCCGGGCTATCCCGCGCAGCCCGATCACACCGAGAAGGCGACACTGTTCGAGCTGCTCGATGCCGAAGCCACCGCCGGCGTGAAGCTGACCGAGAGTTTTGCGATGTGGCCGGGCTCGAGCGTCTCCGGGCTCTATTTCGCCAGCCCCGAGAGCTATTATTTCGGCGTCGGCAAGATCGAGCGCGACCAGGTCGAGGATTATGCCGCGCGCAAGGGCATGACGGTCGCGGAGGCCGAGCGCTGGCTCGCGCCGGTGCTGAACTACATCCCGGCGCGAGAGGGGACCGACAAGGCCTTCGCGGCGACGCCGGCGAACGACGAGACGTCAAAGGATCTCGCCTCGCATCCGCCGGGCTGCACCTGCGCGGTGCACCTCGTCTGGCAGAAGAAGCGGGCGGGGGCGGGGTAGGCGCGCCTCCAAAGCAAAATATGAGAAAACAACCCCATGCACAGTAGAAGTGGGGTTGAAAGGCTTGAGGAATTTCGGTTCCACCGAAACGACTTGCGGCGTCGGGCAAAACACCTGTATCAATGCATGATCGGCTGCCGCGCCCGGCCGGTACCGTCCGCCTCGCTTATCGCCGTCATTCCGGGGCGCCAGCGGCTGCACGATCTCCTTGCTGCGCTCGCAATGACGAGGGGCGAGAGCGCTTCTAGCGCCAACTCACAAACAACAGGCACGGCTTCGCATTTGTCGCGGCGCGTTCGGCAGCGCCGTGAACGCAAGTCGCGCTCGCCGCGACCAATGGCGATCGCCACCGAAAAGCAGGGAATCGGATGCTGAACGCCCAACAATTGATGTGGACGCAGATTGCCGCCGGCATCTCGGTGCTGCTGTTTGGATTGATGCTGTTCAATCTGGTCCGCATGCGGGGCAGGATGCAGGCCGCGCGGAGCTGGGACAAGGTGGAGGGCATCATCACGGTCTCCAGGGTCGATCAGCCGGCGACGCACGCCTCGGACGATCAGAACGACGCCAAGCCGATCATCCGCTATCGCTATCAGGCCGGCGGCCAGGAACTGGAAAGCGACAAGGTCTTTGTCGGCGGCTCCGTCATCACGACGAGGGTACTGGCCGCAAAACTGATCGGACGATATCCGGTCGGGGCGCATGTCGACGTCCACGTCGATCCGAGGCAACCGACCGAGGCGTTGCTCGAACCTGCTGCCGCGCAGAACGTCGCCGCACTGGTGGCGTTCACCATCGTGTTCGGCTGCATTGCCGCCACCCTCACCGCGCATTCGCTCGCGGGTCACGTGCTCTACACCAACAACGGCGTTCCGCTGTTCGCGTTCGCGTTGCCGATCATCGTGCTCGTGGGCGGCGTGTTCTGCGTCGCAGAGTATGTCCGGACGCGCCGGCTGGCGAGCGCCAGCCTGCGCTGGCCGACCGCGGCTGGCAGGGTCACCCGTTGCGACGTGATCGAGGAAATCATCGAGGAGAAGAGCGACGACGACAAGTCCCGGTCCAGCAAGCTCCAACACCGCTATCAGGTCGACCTGCGCTACGCCTACAGGGTCGACAAGCGCGACTTCATCGGCACCGAAGTCGATTGGAGCGGCACCATGATCTCCGGGCTGCGTGAGGTCGCCGAAAAGGCCGCAGCGAAATATCGTCCCGGGCAGAACGTCAAAGTTTACTACGATCCGGAACGACCGGGACATGCGGTGCTCGAGCCTGCGAGCCGGGAAGGCGCGCTGGGGCCGCTGATCGGTGCCGCGGTCTGCGCGGTCGTCGGAGGCCTTTTCCTGACAATTCTGATCAAGGTCGGGTTCGCATAGAGGCGCTTGATGCCGCTCACCCTTTCGGCGGCGCCAGCGGCTGCACGATCTCCTTGAACGGCGCCAGCGCCTCGCAGCGGTCGACATGCGCCGCAAGCGCCGGATAGCGCGCCGCGTCGAACAGAAGCGGATGCGCTTCGAGGGTGAAGCGCACGACGCAGGCCACCGCGATATCGGCATGGCCAATGCGATCACCCAGCCAGTATGGCGTCGTTACCTTGGCGCGCTCGGCATCGAGCACGCCGAGCACGTCGCCGATCTGCGCCTGGCAGCGCTCGACCCACAGCGCAAGCTGCTCCTTCCGCAGCACGCGCTCATAGAGCAGGCTCACCGCCTTGTCGCCGAGACCGGAGGCAAGCGCGCAGATGCGCAGGTGCTTGCGCCGCTCGGCGCCGCTGCGCGGCAGCATCGCCCTCCCCTCGCCGACCAGTTCGTCGAGATAATCCAGAATGATCGTGCTCTCGATCAGCGCCTCGCCGTCGTCGAGCACCAGGGTCGGGACGCGGCGCAGCGGATTGTACGGCGCGATCGCGTCGGCATCGCCGAAGGTGGACCACGGCCTGTGCTCGAAGGCGAGCCCGTAAAGCCGCAGCGCAATCGCGACGCGGCGGACGAAGGGGGAATCATATTGGCCGATCAGGAACATGGTTCTCGCTCTTCTCGTTGGTGGGACACGGCGGGGCCGACCAGTTTCCACGACCAGATCGGCGCGGCGCAAGAAGGAATATGGAAATGGAGCATTGCGCCGGTTGCAACGGCACCGGCAACATCACGCGCAAGGCGCGCGCTGCGCGATCAAAGGCCGTCCTGGATCGAGCGCTTGATGGCGGCGATCGCGGTTTCGTTGCGCTTGTACATCGTCCACTGCTTGATCCGCTTGGCGCGCACCAGCTTTGCGGCCGTCAGTACCCGCATGTGCTCGCTCACGGTCGGCGCGCTGACGCCGAGCTTCTCGGCGATCAGCAATCCGCAGACGCCGTCCTCGACCAGGTCGCCATCGGCCTGCTCGCGAAAATGCCTCCGCGGATCCCGCAGCCAATCCAGAATCTGCAGGCGGCGTTCGTTGGCCAGCGCGCGCAGCGCGACAGTGATTTTCATTTAGCCATTTTGCTAATTACCTAATTGAAGTCAACTCCAGGATGGGCTATCAAGGACGGCATCATGACAGCGACAATGGACATCACGCGGGAGCGGATTGCGGCGACCGAGGCCGTCATTCGTCCGCACGTAAGGCGCACGCCCCTCGTTGTGGCCGATCTCGCCGATTTCGGCCTGCCGGCGGCGCCCATCACGTTCAAGCTCGAGATGCTGCAGCATTCCGGATCGTTCAAGGCGCGGGGCGCATTTGCCAATCTGCTGCTGCGACCGGTGCCGGAGGCGGGCGTGGTCGCCGCATCCGGCGGCAATCACGGGGCGGCGGTCGCCTATGCGGCGCAGCGGCTCGGCATTCCCGCCACGATCTTCGTGCCCGATATCACCTCGCCAGCCAAGGCCGAGCGGATCAAGGGGTATGGTGCGAAACTGGTGATCGCGGGCAGCCGCTACGCCGATGCGCTCGCCGCGAGCGAAGCGCATGTTGCACGGACCGGTGCAATGGCAGTTCATGCTTACGACCAGGCCGAGACCCTGCTCGGCCAGGGCAGCGTCGGACTGGAGCTGGAGCAGGACGCGCCCGGCATCGATACGCTCCTGGTGGCGGTCGGCGGCGGCGGGCTGATCGGCGGCATTGCCGCATGGTACAAAGGCCAGACGCGCATCGTCGCGGTCGAGCCCGAGCAATCGCCGACCCTGCACGCCGCTATCGCGGCGGGAGCACCGGTCGATGCGCCGGCCGGGGGCCTTGCCGCCGACAGCCTTGCGCCGCGGCGCGTCGGAGAATTGATGTTCCCGATCGCGCAGGCCCATGTCGAGCGGGTCGTCCTGGTCAGCGACGAGGCGATCCGGCAGGCCCAGGCCGCGCTATGGTCGAGCCTGCGTCTCGTGGCCGAGCCCGGCGGCGCAGCCGCCTTTGCCGCGCTGCTCTCCGGCCGCTATCGTCCGTTGCCCGGCGAACGCGTCGCAGTGCTCGTTTGCGGCGCCAACACCACGGCGGTCAAATTCGACAGCTAGTCTCAAGGGGAATTGCATGATCGGGCCCCGCGCCGTCATCCTGGCATCGACCCTGCTTGCGTTGATCGGAGCCGCCGTCGCGCACACACGCACGGGTTCTCGCTGGCGCGGGCGGAACAGAAGGTGTTTTGAAATAGCGCGACGTAGCCCGCATGAGGCTGCTGCGGCGTAAGCAAACAAGCGATGCCCAACGGCAACGGCCGGACGTTTTCGCTGCTCCCCGCCTCAACTCCACCTTGCCGGGCAGATTGTCGCATGGTTCATTCCGGGGAACCTTGGGGAAGGCCAATGACTCGGCGGTTGGGGACTGCAGCGGCTGGCGTGGCATTTGCGGCGATCTCGCTGAGCGGCGGCGCCCTTGCCGCCGACCTGCCGGTGAAGGCGACGCCAAAACTCGTCGATTTCAATCCGTTCTGGGCCGAGGCGGAGTATCTCGCCTGGAGCGTGAGCGGCGACAAGCTACCGGCGCTGGTGACGACCGCGCCCGACGGCACGCCGCTCGGCGTAGCCGGCGTGCTGGGGCAGCCCACCACGACCGTGCTGTTCGGCAATTCCAGCGTCAACAATGACTGGCGTTCGGGCGGACGCATCACTGGGGGATACTGGTTCGACCCGCAGCGCAGCCGCGGCATCGAGGCGTCGTTCTTCGGACTTGAGAACGCTTCGATCGGCTTTGCCGCCAATTCCGGCACCTATCCAATCCTGACGCGGCCTTTCACCAACGCGCTGACGGGACTTCCCGACGCGTTGATCGCAAGTTTCCCGGGCATCTCCACCGGCAGCGTCAACGCCAACGAGACATCGCGTCTTTTCGGCGCCGGCGCGCTCTATCGCCAGGATATCGGCATGTGGAGCGGGCAGCGCGTGAACGCGCTGATCGGCTATCGCTACCTGCGCTCCTCCGACACGCTGTGGATCACCGACACCGCGAGCAGCGTCGCTTTCGGCACGTTTACGCCGAGCGACAATTTCAAGGCGGCAAGCAACTTCCACGGTCTCGATCTTGGTCTCACCGGTGACTGGCGCAATGGCCCGTGGTCGCTGGAGTGGCGCGGCAAGGTCGCGCTCGGCGCAAACCTCAACACGGCCGACGTTTCGGGCTCGACGACTTCAACGATCGCCGGCGTCACGACGACGGTGCCGGGCGGCTTTCTCGCATTGGCCAGCAACAGCGGCCATTTCTCGCAGACCAAATTCGCCGTGATACCGGAGCTGTCGTTGAAGGCGGGCTACCAGATCGCGCCCGCCTGGCGCCTGACCGTCGGCTATGACGTACTGTACTGGACCGGCGTGCAGCGCGCCGGCGGCCTGATCGACACCACCATCAATCCGAGCCTGGTGCCGCCGGGACCGCCTGCCGGCCCGACCCGACCTCTGCCGGTGATGAACACGACGAACCTGCTCGCGCAGGGGTTCAGCTTCGGCGTGCGGTATAATTATTGAGTGTGGGGTGAACGCGATCGCCATACTCCGTCATTGCAAGCGCCTTGTCCGCCATCGCGCGAAGAGCGACGGCGGAAGCAAAGCAATCCAGAATCTTTCGGCGGAGGAAGTCTGGATTGCTTCGTCGCATCAGCGCAAAATTGCTGCGCAATTTTGTCGCGAGCTCCTCGCAATGACGGTGTGGAGGCAGCCGCGCACTACTCGATGATCGGCACATGCCGCGCCGCATCGCGCGGCGCGGTGCCGTCGAGCCGTGGATCGTCGGCGATCTCGATCTGGCGGCGGAACGGGCGGAAGCCGGAGCGCTGATAGAACGCGACGGCGGAGGGATGGTCGAAGGTGCAGGTGTGCACCCAGACGCGGTGCAGCTCGCGCGACCAGGCGAGCTCCAGCGCGCGGTTCATCAGGAAGAGGGCGGCGCCGGTGCCGATCAAGCTAGAGGTGACGCCGAAATAGACCAGCTCGCACTGGCCGGCCTCGCGGAAATCCAGCTCCAGCAGGCCTTCGTCGCGGCCATCCGCGACCAGGGCATAGACCTCGACGCCCGGTGCGTGGATGATTGCGGCGAGCTTGGTATCGTTCATGCCGGCGCGCGAGAACCACAGCCACTCCTCGCCGACACGGCGATGGAGGTCGCGATACCAATCGAGCGGGGGCGCATCGACCTTGCGCAGGGTCCAGCTGCCTGGCGGATCGTCGCGGCGCGCGGGAGGTGCGGTCATCTCGAGATGCGTGACGACGGCGGCGATCTTGCCGGCGGGGACGTCGGAATAGCCGTCGGGGATGATCATGGGGCCTCTCAGAAAGACATGGCGAACAGCTCGCTTGCGGCCCGTCCTTCGAGACGCCCGCCTACGGCGGGCCCTCAGGATGAGGTCGCGTTTCGCGGCGAGATCTTAGACCCTCATGGTGAGGAGCCCGCCTAAGCGGGCGTCTCGAACCATGCAGGCCGCGCTCTTCCGGCACTCACAAGCCAACAAGTCGCTCACCTCGGCATCAACGAGATCGCTTCCGCGGTCGCGGCTTCGACGGCCGAACGGCTGTACAGCAGCGGAACATATTGGCCGGCGGCCCAGAGCGGGGCGAGGTCGCGATAGTGGGCGTTGAACGGATCGCCGGATTGTCCGGGCGTGTTGATGGTGCGGCTCGCATCCCAATTGCCGACGTCGAGCACCATGCGGAACGAGGCCCCGGCGAACAGCTGGTAATCGGCGCGGCGATAGGTGGCCGCGCGCGGCACATTGGCGGCGCCGCCATAGGCCAGCGGGCCGACCGAGAGCTGCGCGGCGGTCGCCTTGTCGGCAAGCGGCATCAAGGCATGGTCGAATTTTGCGACGTGCAGCCGGCCCCAGCGCCAGGTCGATGAATCGGGCCCGAGCTTGCTCGTGACATCGGCCACCGCGGAACCAATGCTGTCGCGCAGGACCTGGTCGCGCGCGGCAGCGGGATCGGAACCGAGCGACGCATCCGGGGATTCCAGATAGGCGACGAGCGCCGAAATACTCGACGCCTCCGGCGCGATCAGGTCGGCGGCCTTGGGCGCCGTCGTCTTGAGCAGCCTTGGGCCGAGATGATTGGCGATCCAGACCTCGAACACGGCGGCCGTCGCGCTGTCGGCGGCATCGCGCGCGTCCCATGGCTTGAGCAGCTCGAGACCCTTCTTCACATTGGCATCGTCGGAGGTGAGCGGCTGCAACAGCTTGACGAGGCGCCGCCCCAGCATCGCGGTGTCGTCGTTCTGCAAATCCATGGCGTCGGCGAGCGTCACCTTGCTGTTGGCCGCGAGCACCTCGGTGATGCGTTGCCAGCGCGCGCTGTCGGACCATTCGAAGCCGACCTTGCGCTCGGCTATCGGGTAGTCGACCGGCAGGTTCATCTGGTTGGCAGTGGCGAGAAAGCCTTGCTTCGGCTGATAGGCCTTCGGCAATTCGTCGAGCGAGAGAAAGCCCTGCCACTCGTAGCGGCCGTCGCCCGGCACCGGCATCAGGCCGTCAAAGTTGCTGCGGCGCGGCGTCTTGCCGGCCGCAACCCAGCCGATATTGCCGCGCGTGTCGGCATAGACCTGGTTCTCCGACGGCGCGCCCCAGCGCCGCATCGCAGCGAGGAAGCCGTTCCAGTCCTTCGCGGTCATGTAGTCGGAGGAGCCGAAATAGGCGGAGGTGCCGGGCTCGAACCAGATCGAGCGCACGGCAAAGGCGCGCTTGTTCGCATCGTCGACGAAGATGACGGGACCGTGCCGGGTGAACTTCAGCTCGAGGTCGCGATCGGCCTCGCCTTTGACCTGCTCGGCCTCGTGGACGATGCGCATGTCTTCCCAGCCATTGCCGTAGCGGTACTGGTTGGGGTTTTGCGGATTGAGCTCGTAGACGTAGAGGTCTTCCTGGTCGACGTTGAAAATCGTAAGGCCGAAGGCAATGGTGCCGTTATGGCCAATCGAGATGCCGGGCAGCGCCGGCTCGCCGGCGCCGATCACCGAGAGGCCCGGCGCATTGAGGCCGACGATGTAGCGCAGCGAAGGCACGCTGTGCTCCCGATGCGGATCGTTGGCGAGGATCGGGCGCCCGGTCGCGGTGCGCGAGGCCGCAATCACCCAGTTGTTGGAGCCGATGGTGTCGCGCTGCTGGTCGGCCTCGGTGAGGTATTTATCAGGATCGTGCGTGAGTGCGGCCTGCTTGTCCTTCGGTGCCGCGAAGGCCACGGGGCGCGTCGCGAGATCGTAGGCCGCGAGCACGGCCTTGGGCACAGTGCAGGGGTCGAGTCCGTCAGGGACTTTCGTCGTCCATGCCGGCTCGAGCTTGACGCGGAAGCGATCGGCATCGAGGCCGGCCGCGCAGGCGACCAGGGAGCGTTTGACCTCGGAGGCGACATTGCGCGTCAGGCCGTGGCTGCGGACGCGGACGACGTCATCCGCCGTCCACGGATCAGGCATGGTGCCGGCGATCCTGAACTCGATCGGCAGCGCACGTTTTCCCGCGCGCACGTCGGCGACATAGGCGTTCACGCCGGCGACGAACGCGTCCGCGTAGGTCTTCGCCTTGGGACCGTAGGCCGCCCATTCCGCGTTCATGTCGCCGCGATAGAGGAAAAGCCGCAGCGCCTTGTCCTGCTCGGCATAGGCCGGGCCGAAATCCTTTGCGAGCAGGCCGAGCCCGCGTTTGCGCCAGAGATCGATCTGCCAGAGCCGGTCGCGCGCGGCGTTGAAGCCTTGCAGGAAGAACAGGTCGTGCTCGTTGCCGGCATAGATGTGGGGAATGCCCCAGACATCAATCAGGATCTGGGCGGGGGCATTGAGACCGGCGACGTCGGTCTTGAGCTGCCGCGCGCTTCCGAGCGGGTTCGCCTTCTCGCGCGCCATTGCGGTCGAGGTGAGCAGCGCGGCGCAGATCACTGCGCCACAGAGCTTCTGGATGACCCGGTTGAAATCCGTGTTCATTATCGTTCCTTCCGTTGCTGTTCTTTTGCGCGCCTTCTGGTGGGGCTACGAAATCCGCCTAACCTTCCCCCTCGTCGCTCGCCAGCACGCCCTTCACAGCGCGCGCCCAACCCGCGAGCTTCCGCTCGCGCGTCGCTTCGCTCATGTTCGGCTTGAAGCGGTGCTCGAGGCGCCAATTGTCGGCGAATTTGGTCGGCTCGGGATAGACGCCGGCCTGGAGGCCGGCGAGATAGGCGGCGCCCAGCGCCGTGGTCTCCTGGATCACGGGGCGGTCGACCGGCGCGTCGAGGAGATCGGCGAGGCGCTGCATGGTCCAATCGGACGCGGTCATGCCGCCGTCGACGCGGAGCACGACGCTGGCCGTCTCCGAGCTCGGCCAGTCGGACCGCATCGCGGCCCAGAGGTCGAAGGTCTGGTAGCAGACGCTTTCAAGCGCGGCGTGGGCGAGCTCGGCAGGCCCGGTGTTGCGGGTGAGGCCGAACAGCGCGCCGCGCACGCGCGGGTTCCAGTAGGGCGCGCCCATGCCGACGAAGGCCGGGACGAGATAGACGCTCTGCATGGAGTCCGACTGATCGGCAAGAGGTCCGGTCTCGGCGGCGTGCTTGATGATGCCGAGGCCGTCGCGGAGCCACTGCACCGCGCTGCCGGCAACGAAGATCGAGCCTTCGAGCGCGTAGGTGCGTTTTCCCGCGAGCTGATAGGCGACGGTGGTGAGCAGCTTGTTCTTGGACACCACGGGCGTGGTGCCGGTGTTGAGCAGCGCGAAGCAGCCGGTGCCGTAGGTGGACTTCATCATGCCCGGGCGGAAGCAGGCCTGGCCGATGGTCGCGGCCTGCTGGTCGCCGGCGATGCCGGAGATCGCGATCGCGCCGCCGAACAGGTCGGGCACGCTCTCGCCGAAGCGGGCGGAGGAATCCTTCACCTCGGGCAGCATCGAACGCGGCACGCCGATGATCTCGAGCAGCTCGTCGTCCCATTGGCCGGTGTGGATGTTGAACAGCAGCGTGCGCGAGGCGTTGGTGGCGTCGGTGGCGTGCACCTTGCCGCCGGTGAGGCGCCAGAGCAGGTAGCAGTCGACGGTGCCGAACATCAGCTCGCCGCGCGCGGCACGCGCCCGCGCGCCGGGGACGTGGTCGAGGATCCAGGCGACCTTGGTGCCGGAGAAATAGGGATCGATGATCAGGCCGGTCTTCTGCGAGATCACCGGCTCGCGGCCGTCGGCTTTCAGCTTGGCGCAGATGTCGGCGGTGCGGCGGTCCTGCCAGACGATGGCGCGGTGCACGGCCTGCCCGGTGGCGCGGTCCCACACCACGGTGGTCTCGCGCTGGTTGGTAATGCCGATCGCGGCGATGTCCTTTGCGGTGATGCCGGCCTGCTCGATTGCGTCGCGGCAGACCATCACGGTCGAGGTCCAGATGTCCTCCGGCTCGTGCTCGACCCAGCCCGAGGCCGGAAAATGCTGCGGAAACTCCTGTTGCGCGCGCGCGGCAATCGAGATGTCGCTGCGGAAGACGATGGCGCGCGAGGAGGTGGTGCCCTGGTCGATGGCGAGAACGAAAGACATGGTAGCTACCTTGGCGTTTTCTTGGCGTTTCCCTGGAGGCGGTCAGTGTGTCGGGCCAAAAGGAGCGGATTAGGGCGGGAAGGTCAAGGCCGCCACACCCGCCGAGGCGGTTGACGGTGCACCGCCCGGGCGGGCCGGGAGGCTAGGACGGCGGGAGCGAAGATGATACATGCCGGGCCGGGTAAATCGGGGCGACATGACATTCACTTCCCTTCAGTTTGGCCTCTTCGTCGCGATCGTGTTCGGCGCCTATTATCTGCCGCCTTTGCGCCGCTTCCAGGTCCAGCTGCTGGTGCTTGCGAGCCTGGTGTTCTATGGCTCGGGCCAGCCAGCGCTGCTGCCGCTGCTGCTCCTCGCCGTGCTCGGGACCCATCTCTGCCTGGTGCTGGCCTTCGACAATCGCGCGATCTGGATGCCGGCTGGAATCGTCTTCAACCTCGCGCTGCTGGCGTTCTTCAAATACAAATTCCTGCTCGTCGATGCGTCCACGGCTTACCCGATCGGCTTCGCGCCGCTGGATTTCCTGTTGCGGCTGCCGCTGCCGATCGGCATCTCCTTCTTCGTGTTCCACAACATCAGCCTTCTGGCCGACCTCACGCGCGAGAAGCGGCCGCCGCCGCTGCGGGACGTCTTCCTCTACATCATCTTCTTCCCGCAGCTGGTGTCGGGACCGATCACGCGCGCGGGCCAATTCATGCCGCAGATCGTCCCCAAACAGCTCGCCGACGTCGATTTCGCGGAAGCCGCCAAATGGATCCTGACTGGCTTCTTCTTCAAGCTCTACGTCGCCAACAATCTCAACGAGATGACGTCCTACATGGACTATCCGCTCTATGAGACGGTGGCCACGCAGGACCGCTGGCTGCTCGTGTTCCTGTACAGCTACCAGATCTATGCCGACTTCTTCGGCTATTCGGCGATCGCGCTCGGCCTCGGGCTGCTGTTCGGCTATCGCCTGCCGGTCAACTTCGACCTGCCCTACATCTCGGCTTCGTTCTCCGAGTTCTGGACGCGCTGGCATATCTCGTTGTCCAGCTGGCTCAGGACCTATCTCTACATCCCGCTCGGCGGCAACAGGAAGGGACCGGCCAGAACCTGCCTCAATCTGATGATCGTGATGACGCTTGGCGGCCTCTGGCACGGCGCGAGCCTGAGCTACGCATTGTGGGGCATGCTGCACGGCCTCCTGCTTGTCGTCGAGCGGCCGTTTCTGAAGGTGCTGGGCGAAGCCGGCCCTGTCGTGCGCGTCGTCCGCATGGGCGTCGTCTTCTTCTGCGTGACGATGCTCTGGATCTTCTTCAAGCTGCCGAACTTCGATCACGCGCTCGGCTACCTTGCAGGCATGTTCACGCCGACGGATAATCCCAATCCGACAAAACTGTTTCGCAACATGGCTCTGCTCTACGCCCTTCCCGTTCTCATCCAGCACCTCGGCCTCGGCGCGCTCGCCAGTGGCAGGTTGCGGCGATGGGAGCCGTATCTCTATGGCGCGCTCGCGGCGTTGGCCTATCTCGAGGCGGGGCCAGAGGCCGCCTTCATCTATTTCCAGTTCTGATGATGACCCAGATATCCGGACTTCCATGGTTGATCAGATGTGCGGCGGCAGCCGTGGCGCTGCTGCTGGTCTGCGGTCTTGCCACGGCGCGGTTCGGCTCGGCGCTCCAGCAGCCGTCCGTCACGACCCGCGACGGCAGCCTCATCACCCTCAACCGCTATCTGAGAGAGCCGGTGCCGGACATCGTGCTGGTCGGCAGCTCGGTCGCCTGGCGGCTCAAGGAGGAATATTTCTCGCTTCCCCGTTTCCGCAATCTCGCGCTGGCCGGAGGCTCGCCGGTCACCGTCCTCGAAATCCTCGCGAAACAGCCGAGTTTGCCGAAGATCATACTGATCGAGACGAACATCCTGTCGCGCGAGCCCGACAGCGAGCTGATCGGACAATTCTCCGGTCGCGCGCGCGCGGAAGCGCCGTTCCTGCGTCCCGTGCGCGCGGCGGTTGCGGCCCACGAGACGTGGAATCACGCGCCGCCCAATGCCGCACAGGCTCGCGCCGAACAGGATCGCCTGCTCAAGGAGCCGCCGAGCACGTTCGACAACAAGGTCTATCTCGACCTGGCGCTGCGACAGATGAATGAAGGGGAGCCGACACGGCCGGTGCGCGCCAATGTCGCGCGCGTCAACGAGCTGATCGACGACGTCGAGCGGCGTGGATCCCGTGCCTTCCTGATCGAGATTCCGTTCGAGGCTGGAATCGAGGACTCCCGCCTCGTCACCATGAGCAAGACGATCGTCCACGCAGCTTTTCCGGATCAGTCGTCGTGGCTACCGATCAATCCGCCGCGGGGCGAATTGCGCTGGGCCGACGGTGTGCATCTCGACGAGCGATCGGCTCTGATCGTCGTGCGCGCCATCGAAAGCGCGCTCGCTGAGCGCGACGGCGCACGCCGGGACAAGTGACGGCTACACCGCCGCGGTGGTGACGCCGCCGTCGATGACGATGGTCTGGCCGGTCATGAAGCTCGACGCATCGGAGGCGAGGTAGGCTACTGCGCCGGCGATCTCGTCGGGCTCGCCGATGCGGCGCAGCGGCGTGGTGGCGGTGCGGCGCTTCAGCATGGCTTCGTCTTCCCACAGCGCGCGGGCGAAGTCGGTCTTGACGAGGCCGGGCGCGATGCAGTTGACGCGCACGCCCTTCGGGCCCCATTCGCCGGCGAGCGAGCGACACAGCGCGAAGTCGGCGGCCTTCGAGATGCCGTAGGCACCGATCACGGTGGAGCCGCGCAAGCCGCCGATCGAGGAGATGATGATCACCGAGCCGTTGCCCCGTTCGGCCATCTGCGGGATCGCGAGCGCGGAGAGCCAGATGTTGCTCTTGACGTTGGAGCCCATGATCTTGTCGAAGGCCTCGTCGGTGATGTCGAGCAGCGGACCGTAGTAGGGATTGACGGCTGCGTTGCAGACGAGGATGTCGATCTTGCCGTAATGCTTCGTCGCGCCCGCGATCAGCGCCTCGACCTCGGGCTTGCGCGCGATGTTGCATGGGATGACGATGGCGTCACCGCCGGCCGCATTGATGCCCTCGGCGACCTCCTTGCAGGCCTCCGCCTTGCGCGAGGAGACCACGACCTTGGCGCCTAACTTCGCCAGCAGCTCGGCCGAGGAACGGCCGATGCCGCGGCTCGAGCCGGTGACAATTGCGACCTTTCCGGTGAGATCGAACGGGGTGTTTTTCATTGTTGATGGCCTCCCAGACTCCGCTTGTCCATTTGTCATCGCCCGGCGAAGCCTCTTGGCGAAGCCGGGGCCGGGCGACATGACAGCGGTGAGTGTGGCCGGCCTCGCGCAATCCGTCGAGAGGCAGAAGTGCCGCCGGCGGAGGCTTCGTCTGGCGGCTCAGTTCTGGTCGTCGCCGAGCGCTGCGACCAGCTTGTCGTAATACTTGCCGACCAGATCGATGTTGCCCTTGTTCTCGATGGCGGGGGACGGGGTCTTCAGCGCCTCGTTGAGCTCGTCGAGGGCCTCCTTCTTGTCCTTGGCCGGCATCTTCTTGTCGGCCTGGAGCTGCGCGATCTGCGCCTTGATGACGGCTTCGGTGCCGACATATTTCTTGGTCGCGGGATCGAAGCCGCCGAGCACCAGGCTGATGTTGTCGACGACGTTGTTGTAGTCGTCATAGCTCGCAAAGCCGTTCTTCTTGGCGACGCCGTCGAGCTGGGCGATCACCTTCTGGTCGGGCGCGGCGTTCTCCGGAAGCTTTTCCGTGATCACATCCATGTCCT
>NZ_AXAB01000017.1:142500-216492 GCF_000472645.1 Bradyrhizobium sp. WSM2254
GAACGTATTCACCGTGGCGTGCTGATCCACGATTACTAGCGATTCCAACTTCATGGGCTCGAGTTGCAGAGCCCAATCCGAACTGAGACGGCTTTTTGAGATTTGCGAAGGGTCGCCCCTTAGCATCCCATTGTCACCGCCATTGTAGCACGTGTGTAGCCCAGCCCGTAAGGGCCATGAGGACTTGACGTCATCCCCACCTTCCTCGCGGCTTATCACCGGCAGTCTCCTTAGAGTGCTCAACTAAATGGTAGCAACTAAGGACGGGGGTTGCGCTCGTTGCGGGACTTAACCCAACATCTCACGACACGAGCTGACGACAGCCATGCAGCACCTGTGTTCCAGGCTCCGAAGAGAAGGTCACATCTCTGCGACCGGTCCTGGACATGTCAAGGGCTGGTAAGGTTCTGCGCGTTGCGTCGAATTAAACCACATGCTCCACCGCTTGTGCGGGCCCCCGTCAATTCCTTTGAGTTTTAATCTTGCGACCGTACTCCCCAGGCGGAATGCTTAAAGCGTTAGCTGCGCCACTAGTGAGTAAACCCACTAACGGCTGGCATTCATCGTTTACGGCGTGGACTACCAGGGTATCTAATCCTGTTTGCTCCCCACGCTTTCGTGCCTCAGCGTCAGTATCGGGCCAGTGAGCCGCCTTCGCCACTGGTGTTCTTGCGAATATCTACGAATTTCACCTCTACACTCGCAGTTCCACTCACCTCTCCCGAACTCAAGATCTTCAGTATCAAAGGCAGTTCTGGAGTTGAGCTCCAGGATTTCACCCCTGACTTAAAGACCCGCCTACGCACCCTTTACGCCCAGTGATTCCGAGCAACGCTAGCCCCCTTCGTATTACCGCGGCTGCTGGCACGAAGTTAGCCGGGGCTTATTCTTGCGGTACCGTCATTATCTTCCCGCACAAAAGAGCTTTACAACCCTAGGGCCTTCATCACTCACGCGGCATGGCTGGATCAGGGTTGCCCCCATTGTCCAATATTCCCCACTGCTGCCTCCCGTAGGAGTTTGGGCCGTGTCTCAGTCCCAATGTGGCTGATCATCCTCTCAGACCAGCTACTGATCGTCGCCTTGGTAGGCCGTTACCCTACCAACTAGCTAATCAGACGCGGGCCGATCTTTCGGCGATAAATCTTTCCCCGTAAGGGCTTATCCGGTATTAGCACAAGTTTCCCTGTGTTGTTCCGAACCAAAAGGTACGTTCCCACGCGTTACTCACCCGTCTGCCGCTGACGTATTGCTACGCCCGCTCGACTTGCATGTGTTAAGCCTGCCGCCAGCGTTCGCTCTGAGCCAGGATCAAACTCTCAAGTTGGACTTGAACTTTGAACCGGCTGATCACAACGTTTGACGAGGTCCCACCATTTTTCATCGACCGAAATCGACGAGCTGCCTGCGATTCACATCGCTGGCAACGATGGTGTTTCCTTTAAAACGTGTACCGCCGAAGTCTTTCGTCCCCTCTCAGAACTCAAAAGCCGAAGCTCTTAAGTATTCCGAGAGGCGCAAGGACTCCGCCGTCCACGTTTCTCTTTCTTCATCTTCACTTGTCAAACAGCCCGGGACCGGAGAGGCCCCAACCTTCCTGAGAGGAAGGGTTCCGACACCCTTACCGACGATGGATGAACTCCAACCGACTGGAGTCGGCTGTTGTGTCACTCAACAAGGTGAGGAGCATCAGTGGCGCGTTCGCTCGCCTTGGTCAGTGACCCGGCGGCGCCGCGCTCAGTGGTTGGGGTTATAGGCCCCACCTTCCGGGCTGTCAACGCCAATCGTCAACAAATCGTCGCACAGTGGATTGTCGAAAAAATTACAACGATTCCAGTCGATTAGCGGAGGCTCTAGCGCGCCAACCGAAGCCGGGTGGCAAAAAATCTCAAAAAAAGTTTGCGCCCCTGGGGGCTCGGGAGGGGCTCCGGAAGCGGCTTCGGGCGCCCTCCCCGGACGGCCCCCAGCGCCCGTCCCTTCAGGAAACTTTTTCCCTATTAGGCGCCGTACTAGAGCCACAATCCCGCGGCGTTCTGATATGAGACTAGCTTGAATCGCGGGGATGCCAGTGGGGGCTGCCGGCGGTTTGCGTGGGGTCAGAGGAGGGCGATCATACGATGAAGCGGCCTTCTTCAGACATTCGAGAGACATCGAGAGATCTTTTTCCGCTTAGCTGTTCGTAATTTCGGCCGGCCCGTGTCATCAGGGCCTTCTGACCGCGGACGCCTGTGCGGCTTGCCGTTTCCTGCGATGCCCCTCCAAGAGGGCGGCCAGGAAAGGGCTCGAAACCAGGCTGGTATGGGCCTCTTGGGTCGTTGATTGGGGGACTTGGGTTGAACCACAGGACGTCACGCGGCGCTTACGGGCGTGAGACCGGGATCATCGATCTCGGCCACGAGCCGCCGCTTTCCGTCGATGGTTCCGAAGCTGCCGTCATCGATCGCCGTCGTGTTTCGGTACAATGGTTCAGCGGGACAATTCTGACCGGACTTTGCGGCGCAGCCCTGATCGGCGGCGCCGTTTTCGCTTCGCTCGACGGCGAGATGACCTTCGCCAAGGTGCCGGAGCGGGTCGAAGGCGCGCTGCGCGGTGCATTTGGCGCAGCTGATCGCGCCGCTACCCTGCACAAGAGCGACCGCCTGCCGCCGCCGAACGAATCCACGGCCTCGCGCAACATCGTGCGCGTCTCCACGGTGGCCCGCGTCGGCAATCGCGACGTGATGCGAGTGCGTCCCTTCGTCCGGATCGCCGGCAATCTGTCGATGACCACGAGCGACCTGTCGGCGAAAATTCCGCCGTTCAACGCCCAGCGCCTTCTCACCGACGTCGGCTCCGATCCGAAGACCGCCGCCGACGATCCCAATAACCCTGAAGCGGTCGAACCCGACGCCGAGGTCTCCTTCGTCACCAAGGACCTGTCGCCGGTGCTGCCGAAGGCCAAGATTTCCGCGGTGGTGGCGCTCGACGACATCCTGATGCGGGTCCGCGATGCCGCCAACTGGCGCGGCAATGGCGGGGTGCGCTACGCCTCGCTCGCCAATGCCACCGCCGACGTTTCCGGCGCGACCGACATGAAGATGGCCTACGCCACCGAAGTGTCGCCGTCCGATCCCTATGCCGGCTTCGAGACCCGCGTGGTGCCGGAAAACGTCACGCTGCTGCCGAAGACCAAGGAGCAGATCACCGGCGGCAATCCGAACGGCGAGCGCGTCCATCTGGTCAAGAAGGGCGACAGCGTCGGCTCCGTCCTGCGCGATCTCGGCGCGACCGCCGACGAGATCAAGGCGATCACCGCAACGCTCGGTCCCCGCGGCCGCGACGGCGGCCTGAAGGAAGGCGAGAAGCTCCGCATCCTGATGGCGCCGGCAAGCCCTGGCGCCCGCCTCCAGCCTTATCGCGTCGTGGTTGCAAACGACACGGTGGTCGAGGCGATCGCAGCTTTGTCCGACCTCGGCAAATACGTCGCGGTCGACGTCTCCAGCATGAACACTGTCGCCGACGCCACGGCCAACGCCAACAGCGACGACGATGACGATGACGACGGCACCGGCGTGCGGCTCTACCAGAGCATCTACGAGACCGCGATGCGCAACAAAGTGCCGATGCCGGTCATCGACGACATGATCAAGATCTACTCCTACGACGTCGATTTCCAGCGCAAGGTGCAGCCGGGCGATTCCTTCGACGTGTTCTATGCCGGCGAAGACGAGGGCGTGACGTCGAGCGAAAAGAACGACGTGCTGTTCGCTTCGCTCACGGTCGGCGGCGAGACCAAGAAATACTACCGCTACCAGAGCCCTGACGACGGCGTGGTCGATTACTACGACGAGAGCGGCAAGAGCGCGAAGAAGTTCCTGGTCAGGAAACCCGTCAACAACGCCATCATGCGCTCCGGCTTCGGCGGCCGCCGCCATCCGATCCTCGGCTACGTGAAGATGCACACCGGCGTCGACTGGGCCACCGCCTACGGCACGCCGATCTTCGCCTCCGGCAACGGCGTGATCGAGAAGGCCGGCCCCGAAGGCGGCTATGGCAAGTACATCCGCATCAAGCACAACAACGGCTACGAGACCGCCTACGGCCACATGTCGGCCTTCGCCAAGGGCATGGAGATCGGCAAGAAGGTGCGGCAGGGCCAGGTGATCGGCTTCGTCGGTTCGACCGGCGCGTCGACCGGACCGCACGTCCATTACGAAATCCTGGTCAACGGCCGCTTCGTCGATCCGCTGCGCGTGAAACTGCCGCGCGGCCGCTCGCTGGAAGGCCCGATGCTCGCCGGCTTCGAGAAGGAGCGCGACCGGCTCGACGGCATGATGAGCGGCCGGGGCGGCGCCATCGCCCGCATCTCGGATGCGACCGGCGGACCGTTGCAGGTCACCAACCGGTAAGCCGGCAACCGGCCGACATCGACCGGACATCTTCATCGACACGGCTGAATGGGACGCTTTCGGAGCGAGCCCGCTTTACGGCGTAACAACGTCAAGTTTCGTTTGCCAAAGCCGCATGAGGGGCGAATACTTTCCAAAAATGGGAGGTCACGCATGAAGAACAGGCTTGCCTGCGCAGCGGTCGTTGCTGCGATCGTCTGCGCCACGAGCGCATCGGCCCAGACAGTACCGGCGACTTGGGAGGTCAAGAAACTCGTCC
This sequence comes from Bradyrhizobium sp. WSM2254, assembly GCF_000472645.1. NCBI lineage: Bacteria > Pseudomonadati > Pseudomonadota > Alphaproteobacteria > Hyphomicrobiales > Nitrobacteraceae > Bradyrhizobium > Bradyrhizobium sp. WSM2254. The sequence continues at coordinate 147,148 of NZ_AXAB01000017.1, forward strand.
CCGGTTCGGCGTTCCACGGCGTGCATGGGCTCGGGGTCGACAAGGTCGGCCATCTGTTTGCCGGCAGCGTCGCCGGCGCCATGCTCTACGAGGTGGACATCGCCGGCGGTACCGCCAAGGTTGCAATCCCTGCTCCGATCGGGATGGCCGACGACATCGCATTCGCGCCCGATGGCACCATGGCCTGGACCGGTTTCCTCACCGGCGACCTCTATTCGCGCAAGGGCGATGGCCCGATCAAGAAGCTCGCCTCCGGTCTTCCCGGCATCAATTCGCTCGCCTTCCGCAAGGACGGCAGGCTCTACGCCACGACCGTTTTCCTCGGCGACACGCTCTACGAGATCGACGTCGAGGGCGTCAAACCGCCGCGCCAGATCATGGAGAAGATGGGCGGCCTCAACGGCTTTGAGTTCGGCCCCGACGACAAGCTCTACGGTCCGCTGTGGTTCAAGGGACAGGTCGCCAAGGTCGACGTCGACAAGGCCGAGCTGACCGTGGTCGCCGACGGCTTCAAGGTCCCGGCCGCGGTGAATTTCGATTCCAAGGGCAATCTCTGGGTGGTCGACACCGCGCTCGGCCAGCTGGTGCGGGTCGATCCCAAGTCGGGCGCCAAGGCCATGGTCGCACAGCTGAAGCCGTCGCTGGACAACCTCGCGATCGACGACAAGGACCGCATCTACGTCTCCAACATGGCCGACAACGGCATTCAGGAGGTCGATCCCGCGACCGGCCAGGCCAAACAGATCATCATGGGCAAGCTGGCGCTGCCCGGCGGCATCGGCGTCACCACCGACAACGGCAAGGACACGCTCCACCTCGCCGACGTGTTCGCCTATCGCACCATCGACGGCGCGACCGGCGAGGTCACCGAGAAGGCACGCATGCACGCCGACGGCGTCACCCTCGAATATCCGATGAGCGCGACCGCGAAGGGCAGCGACGTGGTGCTGTCGAGTTGGTTCACCGGCACCGTGCAGGTGATCGACGCCAAGACCAGCGCGACGCGCGACATGCTGCATGGCTTCAAGGCGCCGCATGATGCCATCGTGCTCGAGGACGGCAGCATCCTGGTGGCCGAGCTCGGCACCAAGTCGCTGGTCCGCGTCAGCGGCGAACACGGCAAGGATCGCACCACGCTGATCGGCGGCCTCGAGGGACCGGTCGGGCTGGTCGGTGGATCGGCTGGCGAGGTCTATGTCACCGAAGCCTTCGCCGGGCTCGTGTCCCGGGTCGACAAGAACGGCGAAAAGACTGTGATCGCCAAGGATCTGAAAACACCCGAGGGCATCGCGCGGACGAGCGACGGCAAGCTGGTCGTGGCCGAGGTCGGCGCCCAGCGGCTGATCGAGATCGCGCCCGACGGCAAGCTGACCGAGATCGCGGCCAATCTCCCGATCGGCCTGCCAGGCGCGCCTGGCGGCCTGCCGACCAACATTCCGACAGGGGTGGCCATCGGCGGCTTCGGCGTCATCTACTTCACATCCGACATCGAGAACGCGATCTACAAGGTGGCGAAGAAGTAGCCTCCCGCCGAGGCGGCACCCGGTCGATGGAACCGGCACGCGGCTTCCCCGGTTAAATGGAGGGGAAGCCGACAGCAGGAGGATCACCCATGAGGCGCCTCTCCCGCGACGACATCGTCAAGACCGTGGATCGGGCCGACGACGTCACCATCGCCCGGATCATTGGAACCGGCGCGACCGTCGACGAACTGGCGGAAGCGCAGGCCTGGCTCGCCAATGACGAGCCGATGATCAACGATCTCCGGCCACTCGCCCACGGCCGCGTCCGCGAGCTCGTGGACATCCTCAGCGAAATCGACGAGGACATCGAGGAGGACGGCCCGGGACCTAGCCCTGCGCCAACGGAAAACTAGCTCGCGCGAATCCGCGCGAACAATTCCGACGGCATCATGCCGAACATGTCGCGGAAAGCCGTGCTGAAATGCGCGGAGCTGGAAAAGCCGGCGCCATGTGCCGCCTCGGTCAGCGATTGCCCCTGTGCGACCGCCCGCGCGGCCGCGCCGATCCGGCTCCAGATGCGGTAGCGGCGGAGCGGCACACCCGTGGCTTCCTTGAACAGATGCAAAAAGCGCGAGGACGAAAGCCCGGCCTGGCGGCCGAGTTCGGCAAGCGTGTGCGAACCGCCGGGCTCCTCGCGCATCCGCCTTATGGCATCAGCAATTCTTGCATCCGGCTGCGCGCTTGATCCGATTCCAAGCCTATCGCGGACTGCCTGCCGCGCTTCGTCAGATTCGAGGCGTCGCTCGGCGATGTCGCCAAACAGCGTGACAACCGCTCGCTCGTCGATCATGTCGAACGCGGCCCTCGATCCGACCTCCTTCATGCGCGAACGAAGCGCCTCGATATCGCGTCCGAAGGGATCGACATAGAGGAAGGCCATCCGTCCGGCATCCACGCGCAAATGGTGCAGGCTGTTGGGCATGATCAGCACGCTGCGCGTCTTGCGATAGGACGGTGAGCGTGCCCTCGGATGGTCGGCCACGCCAATCGCCCCGTCGAGCGCAACGGCCAGCACGCCGGTGGCATTGCGGTGGGGCGTCAACCCGAAGGCCGGACCGACATAGAGCACCCGCGCGCCCCAATCGAGCATCCGCGCCTGCATTGGCCCGACCCTGGGCGGCGTGCCGATAGCCAGTTCCTGAAAGCCCGGTGGCGAGGTCATGCCTTACCATAGCGCACCGGCACAACGCTGCCGATGACCCGGGAGATCATGTCGATGGGAAACGTTCTGGCGGATGACGCCCCACAAACCGCCGCGATCCGCGCCGCCGTCGCGCGCTATGCGGCCGCCTGGCAGGCCGGTGACCGCGCCGCGATCGCCGCCTGCTACCACGACCAATTCACGCTGCATTATGCCGGGCATAACCCGCTCGCCGGCACCCACCGCGGCAAGCCGGCCGCGCTTGCCGCTCTGGCCGAGGTCGCACGCCGCGCCAACCGGAAACTTCTTGGCATCGACGAATTGATGGCCGGGCCGCGGCGCGGCGCCATTCTCGCGCGGGAATCGTTCAGCCGGGACGGTCGCACGGCCGAACTGGAACGGCTGCTGGTCTATGCCGTGCGCGACGGCCTGTTGAGCGAATGCTGGGTCTGCGACCGCGATCAGGCGGCGGTGGACGCGTTCTTCGCGGATTGAAAAACGCCCTCCGCGATTCTGGCGCGGAGGGCGTGCATTTTTATCAGTTCAACTTCCGCTTCGACACCGGCGCCTCGAACTGGGCGATCTCCGCGGTTTGCGGTGCCTTGCCGTTGAAGGTCAGCACGTTGCCTTCGGACGAGATCGCGACGTTGTCGCCGTCCCTGACGTCGCCGGCCAGGATCATCTCGGCGAGCGGGTCCTGGAGGTAGCGCTGGATCACACGCTTCAGCGGCCGTGCGCCATAGGCGGGATCCCAGCCCTTGGCGGCGAGCCAGTCGCGGGCTGCAGCATCGAGCGTCAGCACGATCTTGCGATCGGTCAGGAGCTTCTGGAGCCGCGCGAACTGGATCTCGACGATCCGGCCCATCTCGCTCCTCTGCAGGCGATGGAACAGGATGATCTCGTCGACGCGGTTGAGGAATTCGGGGCGGAAATGTCCCCGCACCATTCCCATCACCTGCTCGCGGACGGCCGAGGTGTCTTCGCCCTCGGGTTGATTCACCAGGAACTCGGAACCGAGATTCGAGGTCATGATGATCAGCGTGTTGCGGAAATCGACGGTACGGCCCTGGCCATCGGTCAGGCGGCCGTCGTCGAGCACCTGCAACAGGACGTTGAAGACGTCAGGATGCGCCTTCTCGATCTCGTCGAACAGCACGACCTGGTAGGGCCGGCGCCGCACCGCTTCGGTGAGCGCGCCACCCTCGTCGTAGCCGACATAGCCCGGAGGCGCGCCGATCAGCCGCGAGACCGAATGCTTCTCCATGTACTCGGACATGTCGAGGCGGACCATCGCGGTCTCGTCGTTGAACAGGTACTCCGCCAAGGCTTTGGTCAGCTCGGTCTTGCCGACGCCGGTCGGCCCCAGGAACATGAACGAGCCGGTCGGCCGGTTCGGGTCCTGCAAGCCGGCGCGGGATCGGCGCACGGCGGTTGCGACCGCACGCACGGCCTCGGCCTGGCCGACGACGCGGGTGCCGAGCTGCTCCTCCATCTTCAGGAGCTTTTCCTTCTCGCCTTCCAGCATCTTGTCGACGGGCACGCCGGTCCAGCGCGAGACCACCTGCGCGATGTGATTGGCGGTGACCGCCTCCTCCATCATCTCGCCGGAATTCTCCTTGGCTTCGATGTCGGCAAGCCTCTTCTCGAGCTCCGGGATCCGGCCATAGGCCAGCTCGCCGGCCTTCTGGAATTCGCCGCGACGCTGGGCGTTGGCAAGCTCGACGCGCAAGCTGTCGAGCTCGGCCTTCAGCTTCTGGGCATCGGAGAGCTTGTTCTTCTCCGCGCTCCAGCGCGCCGTCAGCGCCGCAGACTTCTCCTCGAGCTCGGCAAGGTCCTTCTCCAGCGTCTGGAGCCGGGCCTTGGAGCCGACATCGCTTTCCTTCTTCAGCGCCTCCTGCTCGATCTTGAGCCGGATGATCTCGCGATCGAGCGAATCCAGCTCTTCCGGCTTGGAGTCGACCTGCATCTTCAGCCGTGCCGCGGCCTCGTCCATGAGGTCGATCGCCTTGTCCGGCAGGAAGCGGTCGGTGATGTAGCGGTTGGACAGCGTCGTGGCGGCCACGAGCGCGGAATCGGTGATCCGCACGCCATGGTGCTGCTCGTACTTGTCCTTCAGCCCGCGCAGGATCGAGATGGTGTCCTCGACCGAGGGCTCGCTGACGAAGATCGGCTGGAAGCGCCGCGCCAGCGCCGCATCCTTCTCGACGTGCTTCTGGTACTCGTCGAGCGTGGTCGCGCCGATGCAGTGCAGCTCGCCGCGCGCGAGCGCCGGCTTCAGCAGGTTCGATGCGTCCATCGCGCCGTCGCCCTTGCCGGCGCCGATCAGCGTGTGCATCTCGTCGATGAACAGGATGAAGGTGCCCTCGCTCCCGGTCACCTCCTGGAGCACGGCCTTCAGCCGCTCCTCGAACTCGCCACGGTATTTCGCGCCGGCAATCAGCGCACCGAGATCGAGCGAGAGCAGCTTCTTGTCCTTAAGGCTCTCCGGCACGTCGCCATTGACGATGCGCAGCGCAAGGCCTTCGGCGATGGCGGTCTTGCCGACGCCGGGCTCGCCGATCAGGACGGGGTTGTTCTTGGTCCGGCGCGAGAGCACTTGAATCGTGCGGCGGATCTCCTCGTCGCGGCCGATGACCGGGTCGAGCTTGCCGTCGCGCGCCGCCTGGGTCAGGTCGCGGGCATATTTCTTCAGCGCGTCATAGGCGTTCTCGGCGGTCGCCGAATCGGCCGTGCGGCCCTTGCGCAGCGCCTCGATGGCCGCGTTGAGGTTTTGCGGGGTGACACCGCCCTTGCTGAGGATCGCGCCGGCCTCGCTGGTCTTCTCCAGCGTGAGGCCGAGCAGCAGCCGCTCGACGGTGACAAAACTGTCGCCGGCCTTCTCGCCGGCCTTTTCAGCGGCATCGAAGGTGCGGGCCAGTTCGGGCGCCAGATAGATCTGCCCGCCGCCACCGGAGACCTTCGGCACCTTGTTCAGGGCGTCCTCGGTCGCCTTCAGAATTGCGCGGGAATTGCCGCCGGCACGGTCGATCAGACCGGCAGCGAGCCCCTCATTGTCGTCCAGGAGGACTTTCAGGACGTGCAGGGTCGAAAACTGCTGGTGCCCCTCGCGCATCGCAAGCGATTGCGCCGACTGGATGAAGCCCCTGGATCGTTCGGTATATTTCTCGATGTTCATCTTTTCTGTCCCTCGGCCTGCCCATGGAGCCCTCTAAGGCACTCCACACGGCATCTTCATTGGGTTTTCCATTACCGCATTGACGTTTCTCAACCGGTAACGGCCGTTTTTTACCGACGTTGCCGCCGGCCTGAGGCAAATGTGGGAAGCGGCTTGCGGGAGTGAAAGAGGCGAGTTCACAATTTCGTGCGCGGTTTGGCCGGCTTGGCGCCGGGAGGTCGAATCCCCTAAGTAGCGGCATGACAGCCAGCCAGACCGCCGAAATCACCGATCTCTATCGCTATCCAATCAAGGGCCTGACGCCGGAGCGCCTGCCCCGCGTCGCCTTGCGGCGAGGGGAAACCCTGCCCGCCGACCGTCGCTACGCCATCGAGAACGGCCCGAGCGGGTTCGATCCCGAGGCGCCGGCCTGGAAGCCGAAGATCCAGTTTCTGATGCTGGCGCGCAATGAGCGGCTGGCTTCCCTCGACAGCCGGTTCGAGGACGCGACCAACCGCCTGACCATCCGCAAGGACGGCCAAATCGTCGCCAGCGGCGATCTGGAGACCGCCGCCGGGCGCGCCGCCATCGAGCGCTACTTCAGCGAGAACTTTCAGCCCGAGCTGAAGGGCCCGCCCAAGGTTCTGTCAGGCCGCAACCACAGCTTTTCCGACGTCGCCCGCAAGGTCGTGTCCATCATCAATCTCGACAGCGTCCGCGCGATCGAGGCCATGCTCGATGGCACCGCCGTCCACCCCCTGCGCTTCCGCGCCAATCTCTACGTCAAGGGCTGGCCGGCCTGGTCCGAGCTCGACCTCGTCGGCCAGACGCTCGCGATCGGCCAGGCCCGGCTGCAGGTGGTCAAGCGCATCGTCCGTTGCCCGGCCACCAATGTCGATCCGGAGACCGCAAAGCGCGACCTCGAAATCCCGCCGACGCTCTCGCGCCATCTCGGCCACATGGATTGCGGCATCTATGCCGAGGTGATCGCCGGCGGCGAGATCGGCGTGGGGGATGCAGTCGCGGTGGAAGAGCCGAAGCTGGTGTGAGCTTCGTAGGGTGGGCAAAGCGAAGCGTGCCCACCAACTCCGTTAGCGTTGCGAGATGGTGGGCACGGCGCTGTCGCGCCTTTTGCCCACCCTACGCATCCGTCACCTTCAGTTCGGCATCACATACGCATAGATGCGGCCGCGCGAGACCGGGGCCTCGCGGACGCGGTTGCCGTTGTTGCCGGAGATCATGATCGGATTGCCCTGCGCGTCGACGCCGGTGATGATTCCGACGTGGCCGCCCCGGCCCCCGCGCGACATCACCGCGATGGCACCGACCTGCGGGCCGGAGACACGCGTGCCGTAACGCGCGAACGAATTCGTCATGTCCGAGCCGGTGCCATGGTGGCCGGTTTTCTCAAGCACCATGTTCATGAAGCGCGCGCACCACAGGCTGCCGCGCCCGGTCGGGTTGCCGCCGAGATAACGGCGCGCCTCGGACACGAGGCCCGATCCGCCGCCGAAACCGCTGCTCATACCCATGTTGCCGGCGTTGCCAATGTCGCCAGCGCTGCTCTTGTTGACAGCATGGCTCATGTTGGCAGCGCGGCTCACTTTGCCGGCGCGGCGCATGTTTCCGCCGATGCTCATGTCACCGCCGCCCGCGTAGCGCATGTCACCCATGCCGCCGCTGTTGGCGTTCGGATCGTAGCTGGCCTGGGTGTTCATGAATCCGCCGGCCTGCAGCTGCGCCGCGCTGCGCTCGAAGCGCGAGCTGCGGGCCTGGTGCCGATAGTGATGATGTCTGCTGGCGTGATGCACGTAAGCGTGCCGCTCTGCGCTATGACGATGAGGCCGCGCCGAGGCCGGAGAAACAAACGCGGCGACCGCCGCGAAGAAAAGCGCCAGCGCGACAACACAACGCGACAGGCGAGACGCAAACAACTCGAACATTAGTCATCCTTCGTTGACACCCCCACTCCCAGCCGGCCCGTGCGCGGCCGACATCCGCCGGGCCGTAAAGCTTCCGGATGTGGCGAGAACAAGACGCCGCGCGGCGACGGGAATTAACGCTTCGGGTAATTGTTGCGATGATTTTGTGTCGATGCAGGTCTGTTGCCGCCGCATTGCGGACAACAGCATTAACTGCAATTCTCGAAACAACGGCTTGAAGAGAGGGAAACGGTTAATGCCCCACGCCACGACCAGGGACGACGTCCGCATCTATTTCGAAGAGGCGGGCCAGGGATCGCCGATCATTTTTCTGCATGAGTTCGCGGCCGACTACACCAATTGGGAGCCGCAGATGCGCTACTTCTCGCGCGGCCACCGCTGCATCACCTATTCCGCGCGCGGCTACACGCCATCGGACGTGCCTGAGGGCGAGGTCTACACCTACACGCATTTCTACACCGACGCGCTCGCGGTGCTCGATCATCTCAGGATCGATCGCGCGCATCTCGTCGGGCTCTCGATGGGCGCCTATTCATCGCTTCAGGTCGGACTGAACGCGCCGCAGCGTGCACTGTCGATGACGCTCGCCGGCGTCGGCTCCGGCTCAGAGATCGATAATCTCGACGCCTGGCGCGAGCAATGCCGCGCCAACGCCGAGCAGTTCGAGACGCTCGGCTCCGCGGAAGTCGCGAAAGTCACGCGCGAGGCGCCGAGCCGGATTCCGTTCCTGGTCAAGGACCCGCGCGGCCACGCCGATTTCTACGCCGCGCTGGCGCGGCACGATGCCAAGGGATCGGCGCGCACGATGCGCGGCTTCCAGGGCGGCCGCCCCTCGATCTACACCATGACGGACATGATCAGGGGCGTCGCAACGCCGGCGCTGATCATCTGCGGCGACGAGGACGATCCCTGCGTCGGGCCGAGCCTGTTCTTGAAAAAGCATCTGCCGGCCGCGGGCCTTGCGATGTTTCCGAAGTCGGGGCACGTGCTCAACCTCGAGGAGCCCGCGCTGTTCAACGAGACCGTGGAGCGGTTCGTCACGCTGGTGGAAGCGGGAAGATGGCCGGCGCGCGATCCGAGGTCGGTGGCGGCGCATTAAGACGAAGGCGCCGCCAAGTACGCCGCCACGTAGCCGGATGGTTGTCGTTCCGGGGCGCTCGAAGAGCGAACCCGGAACCTCGAGATTCCGGGCTCGCGCTTCGCGCGCCCCGGAATGACGCCTACAGCGTCACTTCCCTCCGCCGCGCGTCAGCAGAAACACGCCCTGCTCGCCGAACATGTTCCACACCCACCAGGGCAGGTTCAGCGGCACTGGGCGGCCATAGAGATCGAGTGCCACCGAGCGTTCCATCTTGACGTTGATCTCGTCGCAAAGCTCGACGAAATCCTTGATGGTGCAGAAGTGGATGTTGGCGGTGTCGTACCAGGTCGCCGGCAGGTTCTCGGTGCGCGGCATGTGACCGCCGATCAGAAGCTGAAGCCGCATCTTCCAGAAGCCGAAGTTCGGGAACGACACGATGGCGCGGCGACCGATGCGCAGCAGATTCTCCAGCACCACACGCGGCTGCCGCGTCGCCTGGAGCGTCTGCGACAGGATCACGTAGTCGAAGGCATCATCGGGATAGTTCACGAGGTCGGTGTCGGCGTCGCCCTGCACCACTGCGAGGCCCTTGGCGACGCAGCGGTTGACGCCCTCGCGCGACAATTCGATGCCGCGGCCATCGATGCCGCGGGTCTCCAGAAGCTGGAGCAGATCGCCGTCGCCGCAGCCGACATCGAGCACCTTCGAGCCCGGCTTGACCATTTCGGCGACGAGCAGATGGTCGGCGCGAAAATGACCTGATCGTTCCGAGTCAAGGCCGCCCAGCGGCAGCACTTCCTGCGCTGACATCCTAACTACCCTTGTGAGCTATTCTTGCCGTTGAGTCCGCGCGCCTTGCCTGCCGATTCCAGGAAGGCGCGGGCGATGTCGAAGAATTCGGGCACGTCGAGCAGGAAGGCGTCATGGCCGCGATCGGTCTCGATCTCGGCAAACGACACCCGCGCGCTCGACGCATTCAGCGCATGCACCAGCGCGCGCGATTCCGAGGTCGGAAACAGCCAGTCGCTGGTGAAGGAGACCACGCAGAAGCGCGTCTTGATGCCGGTGAACGCCTTCGCCAGCACGCCGCCATGGTCGCCGGCGATGTCGAAATAGTCCATCGCGCGCGTCAGATAGAGATAGGAGTTGGCATCGAAGCGCTCGACAAAGGACGAGCCCTGGTAGCGCAGATAGGACTCGACCTGGAAGTCGGCGTCGAACGAGAAGGTCGGCAGTTCGCGATCCTGCATGCGCCGGCCGAACTTGCGATGCAGTGCGGCGTCGGAGAGATAGGTGATGTGCGCAGCCATCCGTGCAACCGCAAGGCCACGATGCGGATGGATGCCATGATCGGCATAGCCGCCATTGTGCCAGTCGGGATCGGCCATCACAGCCTGGCGGCCGAGCTCGTGGAAAGCGATGTTCTGCGCCGAGTGCCGCGTCGAGCAGGCAATCGCCAGCGCGGAATACACGCGCTTGGGGTAGGCCGCCGTCCATTGCAGCACTTGCATGCCGCCCATCGAGCCGCCGACCACCGCGAACAGCGTGTCGATGCCCAGCCGGTCGATCAGCATAGCCTGCGCGCGAACCATGTCGGGGATGGTGATGACCGGGAAATCCAGGCCCCACACCTTTCCGGTCGCGGGATTGATCGAGGCCGGCCCGGTCGAGCCCATGCAGCCACCGATGACATTGGCGCAGATGATGAAGTATTGGCTCGGATCGAGCGGACGGCCCGCACCGACCAATGTTTCCCACCAACCGGGCTTGCCGGTGACGGGGTGCACATTGGCGACATGCTGGTCGCCGGTCAGCGCATGGCAGATCAGGATCGCGTTGGAGCGGTCCGCGTTGAGCTCGCCATAGGTCTGGTAGGCGATCCGGAACGGCGAAAGATCGACCCCGCAGTCGAGCGACAACGGCTGATCGGCGCCGAAATGCGCGACGAGCGAACTCGGATGATCCACCTCATGCGACCGTTCATCGGCACTGATCGCGGGACTGGGAATCGACGTGACGCCAACCATCTCTGACCATCGACCTCGTTTGCGATCGGACTTCCGATCGCGACTGACATCAGGCCATAAAAAACCCGGCCTGAACGATAGGTTCGGCCGGGATCGAAAGCGTCCCCGGCCTGTTTAGCGAGTTTTTTAACGTGGCTGCAAGCCGGCCGGCTCAAATGACCACGGAACAGGCAAAACCTAGCGGCTTGGACGGTTTTCGTCAAGATACGGTCCGGATTGACCAAATTCGTCCCCGTCGCGTCAGCCGAAAAGGCCCAATTTCCCTTTGCATTTCTCTTTGCTTTCGCCGCTCCGACTGCCTAATCAAGACACCGACCGCAGCGGGTCCGACCTGATGGACCCGCATTGGAACGCCTCTCAACAGCACTTGCCAGATATGTCTCAACGTCCGCCCGCGCCACCATCGTTGCAGGAATTGCGCAAGGAGATCGACGCGATCGACGAGGGCATGCATCGCCTCCTGATGCAGCGCGGCGACATCATCGACCGCCTGATCCAGGTGAAGCAGACCCAGGAGGTCGGCTCGGCGTTCCGGCCGGCGCGCGAGGCCGACATGATGCGGCGGATCGTGGAGCGCCATCGCGGCATCCTGCCGCTCGACACGGTCGAGAGCATCTGGCGCGTCATCATCGCGACGTTCACGTACGTGCAGGCACCGTTCGCGGTGCATGCCGACATCTCGGTGAGCGAGCCCGCGATGCGCGATTCCGTGCGATTCCATTTCGGCTTCACCGTGCCTTACGTCGCGCATTTCAGCGCGCAGGCGGCGGTCGAGGCGGTGGCGAAATCCAAGGGCGATCTGGCGCTGGTCTCGGCGACGTCCAGCCGCACCCCGTGGTGGCTGGAGCTGGAAGCCGAAGGCGCACCGAAGATCATCGCGCGGCTGCCTTTCGTCGAACGCGCCGACCATCCGGCCGCGCTGCCCGTGTTCGCGATCTCGCGCGTCGCCGACAGCGCCCTGGTGACGGAGGTGGAGACCTTCAGCGTGCGCGTCTCCGGGTGGAATGCCGAGATCGCGCGGGCGCTGTCGCCGCTCGCCGACATCGTGGCGGTGCCCGATACCGCCTTCGACGGCGCGGCGCTGCTGGTCTCGGTCACGAGCGCGAGCAGCATCGACAAGATCAAGGCTGCCCTGATCGAGGCGGGGGCCTCGGTGCGCTCCACGGCCCTCGTCGGCAGCCACGCAACGCGCTATACGGTGCCCCCGACCGGGTCGAAATCGTAAGTCACGAGCCGCCTGCCATTCCGGAGTTGAAGATGTCCCGCCCCGTGCCGAACCCCGGCATTCTCGATATTGCGCCTTACACGCCCGGCAAGAGCCCGGTGCCGGAGCCGGGCCGCAAGGTGTTCAAGCTCTCGGCCAACGAGACGCCGTTCGGTCCCTCGCCCAAGGCGATCGCGGCCTTTAAGAACGTGGCGGATCATCTGGAAGACTATCCGGAAGGCACCTCGCGGGTGCTGCGCGAAGCCATCGGCCGCAGCTTCGGCCTCGACCCCAACCGCATCATCTGCGGCGCCGGCTCGGACGAGATCCTCAACCTGCTCGCCCACACCTATCTCGGCCAGGGCGACGAGGCGATCTCGACCACGCACGGCTTCCTGGTCTACCCGATCGCGACCATGGCGGTCGGCGCCAGGAACGTCATTGCACAGGAGAAGAACCTCACCTGCGACGTCGATGCCATCCTCAAGGCTGTGACGCCGAAGACGAAGCTGGTGTGGCTCGCCAATCCGAACAACCCGACCGGCACCTATATTCCGTTCGACGAGGTCAAGCGCCTGCGCGCCGGCCTGCCCTCGCACGTGCTGCTGGTGCTGGACGCCGCCTATTGCGACTACGTCTCGCGCAACGATTACGAGATGGGCATCGAGCTGGTCGCCACCACCGAGAATACCGTGGTGACGCACACCTTCTCCAAGATCCATGGCCTCGCCGGGCTGCGCATCGGCTGGATGTTCGGCCCCGAGCACATCATCGACGCGGTCAACCGCATCCGCGGTCCGTTCAACGTGTCGACGCCGGCGATGTATGCCGCAGTCGCCGCGATCGAGGACACCGCGCATCAGACGATGTCGAAGCAGTTCACCGAGACCTGGCGCAACTGGCTGACCGAGGAGATCGGTAAGCTCGGGCTGAAGGTGACGCCGAGCGTCGCCAATTTCGTGCTGATCCACTTTCCGACCGAGAAGGGCAGGACCTCGGACGAGGCCGATGCCTTCCTCACCAAGCGGGGCCTCGTGCTGCGGGCGCTGAAGAACTACGGCCTGCCGCATTCACTGCGCATGACCATCGGCACCGAGGAGGCCAACCGCCTCGTCGTCGACGGTTTGCGCGACTTCATGGCCGGCAAATGAGCGTACAGCCGCACTTCCAGCGCGTCGCCCTGATCGGCTTCGGCCTGATCGGCGGCTCGATCGCGCGCGCTGCGAAGCTCCAGGGCCTGGCCGGCGAGATCGTCACCACCGCCCGCTCGGAGAAGACGCGCGCCCGCGTGCTCGAGCTCGGCATCGTCGACCAGGTCGTGGCGACCAATGCGGAAGCCGTGAAGGATGCCGATCTCGTCATCCTCTGCATTCCCGTCGGCGCCTGCGGGCCTGTGGCGCAGGAGATCGCCGCGCAGCTGAAGCCCGGCGCGATCGTCTCCGACGTCGGCTCGGTGAAGGGCGCGATCGTCAGGGACATGGCGCCGCATCTGCCGAAGACCGTTCATTTCGTGCCGGCGCACCCCGTGGCGGGCACCGAGCATTCAGGGCCGGATTCCGGCTTTGCCGAGCTCTTCATCAACCGCTGGTGCATCCTGACGCCGCCGGAAGGCGTCGATGCGGCGGCCACCGATCGCCTGCGCGCGTTCTGGGCGGCGATGGGCGCCAAGGTCGAGATCATGACGCCGGATCATCATGATCTCGTGCTCGCGATCACCAGCCATCTGCCGCATCTGATCGCCTACACCATCGTCGGCACCGCCGACGAGCTGGCGCAGGTGACGGAGTCAGAGGTCATCAAGTTCTCCGCCGGCGGCTTCCGGGACTTCACCCGCATCGCGGCGTCCGATCCGACGATGTGGCGCGACGTCTTCCTCGCCAACAAGGAAGCCGTGCTGGAGATGCTCGGAACCTTCACCGAGGATCTGGCAAAACTCACCCGCGCGATCCGGCGCGGCGACGGCGAAGCGCTGTTCGACCACTTCACCCGCACCCGCGCCATCCGTCGCGGCATCGTCGAGATCGGCCAGGATTCGGCGGCGCCCGATTTCGGCCGGCCGCATGCGGCGCTGAAGAAGCCGTAGCTCCTGTCATTCCGGGGCGCCCGAAGGGCGAGCCCGGAATCCATTGGGCCACGGCGCACGCGGTGAAATGGATTCCGGGTTCGATGCTACGCATCGCCCCGGAATGACGAGAGAGGTTTTAATACAGCGGCGGGATCTGGCCGACCTTGACCGGGCCGAGCAGCACGGCGCCGTCCACGAACTTCAGCGGGAAGCTGCGGGCCTTCTTGCCTTCCAGCGTGCTCTCGGTGCCGATCGAATTGATGCCGGCGGCAACGCCGGCATTGGCGTTCTGCTTGATGACCTTGCCGAGGCCGGGAACGGCGCGATCGAGCGCGCCGAACAGATTGTTGAGATCCTGCGACTTCACGCCGGGCGCGACGCGGTCGAGGGTTGCCTGCGGCACGCCCTCTTCCAGCATCTTCTCGATGCCGAGCGCCGGGATCACCCGCTCGAGGCCCGTCACCGTCATCTGCAATTCGCCGTCGAGTCGGCCATTGGCCGAGAGTCCGAGCGTGCCGGCTGCGACCGCGATCATCTCGCCCTGCTGGATCCGCGACTGCACGATCTCGATATGACCGCCGGCGGCCTGGATCTCGCGGAAGCGCTGCGGCCAGGGTTTTGGCGTGAGGTCGGAGAGGCCGGTGACCTTGGCGCGCGTGTCCGCTTCGAACGGCTCGGCGAGCAAGGGATGCACGCCCTGGATGCTGCCCTGCGCGAAATGGAGCACGGTCTCGATCACGGGATGATCGGACGGCGATCCGTCCGCGAGGCGCCCGTGCAGCTCGACCTGCTTGGCGCGCGCGAGCGGCACCTGCACGCTGCCGTCGAGCCGGTTGATGACGGGATCGTCGAACACGATGGAGGCGCGGTCCGGCACCGCCGGCAGGCCGACCACGCTGCTGCGGCCCTTGCTCCAGTTCACCACGAAGGTGTTTTGCGTGACGCCGTCGGTGAGGGTCGCCGGCGCGGAGAATTCGGCGATGACGCGCTTTGGATCGTAGACCTGGGCGACGACCAGGATGTTGTCGAGCCTGGCCGTGAACGGCGTCTTGCTCGCGTTCTGCGAGACCAGGGCGACGCTGGCGCCGGAGCACTGGACCTCGAAGCGGAACGGGAAGCCCGCGATCGAGCGCTTGGTGCAATCATAGATGCGGCCGGACTTGGCCTCCTGCGCGCGCCAGGCGTCCGCGGCGATCTCGGCCTGCGAAGCGGCATAGAACCAGAAGCAGCTCCACGCGACGGCGAGGATCAGGAGGAGAACGGGTGCGATGAAAAGGCCCCAACGGGGGCGGCGGCCTGCGGCAACGGTCAGATTGGACATGCGGCGACCCTTTGACCCCAGATTTTGTCAAATGTAAGCGAGGTTGGCTTGCTCCGAAAGGCGGAGAATTCGCTTCGCTTGGGGACGCGGGTCTGGTAGCCGTGCCGGCCATGTCGGAAATCACCCTCCCCTCCGTCACGACAGCCAAGGGCGACCTCTGGGTGTTCGGCTATGGCTCGCTGATGTGGCGGCCGGGCTTCGAATTTATCGAACGTGTCCCGGCGCGGCTGGTCGGCGAGCATCGTGCGCTCTGCGTCTATTCCTTCGTGCATCGCGGCACGCCGGAGAAGCCGGGCCTGGTGCTCGGGCTCGATCGCGGCGGCGCTTGTCGCGGCATCGCCTTCCGTGTCGCCGAAGAGAACCGCGCCGACGTCGTCGCCTATTTGCGGGAACGCGAGCAGGTGACGTCGGTCTATCGCGAGGTGATGCGTTCGGTGTGGCTGGAGAACGATGCGCGGCTGCGCGTCTCCGCACTCGCTTATGTCGTCGACCGCGGCCATGTGCAATATGCCGGCCGGCTGTCGCTCGCCGACCAACATCGCCACGTGCTCCAGGGGCATGGCCAGTCCGGAGCCAATCGCGACTACGTGACCGCGACGGTGAAGGCGATCGAGGCCGAGGGCTTTCGCGACACGCAGCTGCATCAGCTCGCGACGATGCTGCATGGGGAGGCGCATTCCCTGCACGCGCCGGCTCCGAGCGAAGACCGCGAAAGTCGCTAGCTGCCGGTCGGCGCGTAGCTCGGGGCCGAACCGATCAACTGCTCCTGCTCCTTGCGGCCCGCTTCGACGAGGCGGCCGGTTGCCTCTTCGATCGCAGTTTGCACGCGGGAGAGATACTCGTCCTTCGGCAGGCCGGCCGGCAGCGGATCGAGAAACTCCACCACCAGCGTGCCGGGATAGCGCATGAAGGTGCGGCGCGGCCAGAACAGGCCGGAATTGAGCGCGATCGGCAGACACGGCACGCCGCAGGACGAATAGATCTGCGCAAAGCCCGTCTTGTAGTCGGGAGGCGCGCCCGGCGCGCGGCGCGTGCCCTCCGGAAAGATCACGAGCTGGCGGCCGCTGCGCACCGCCACGCGTGCCCGCCGCGTCATGTCCAGCAGCGCCTTCACGCCGGCCTTGCGGTCGATCGCGATCATCCCGGTCTTGACCAGGAACTGACCGAACACCGGAATCTGCATGAGCTGACGCTTGAGGATGAAGATCGGGCGGTGGAAGAACCCAGGCAACACGAAGGTTTCCCAGAACGACTGATGCTTTGCCACGATCACCAGCGGCCCCTGCGGAATCTTCTCCTGCCCGCGGAATTCCACCTTGATGTTGCAGATCACCCGCATCAGGACCAGCGTCGCCTTCGCCCACCATTCCGCGACCGTCAACATGGCACGCGGCGGCATCGCAAAGGTCGGCAGCGCCACGATCGCGAGACACACCAGCACGGCATAGAACAGCACGTTGAACAGGAGCGAGCGCAGGAAAATCAAGAACATCGACGATCCGATCAATTGCCGATCAATTGGCCTGTGCGGTGGCGGGCCGCTTCGGCTGCATCCCAGGAGGCTGCTCCGATACTTCGGGCGAAAGGTCAATCCCGAAATCCTCCAGCCGCACCCTGAGTTCGGCCGCGATGTACTTGACATATTCCGACAGCAGCAGCCGCAAGGTGGACGCCGAGGCCCACCACGGCTCCTCGCGCCATTTGTCGCCGACCACGGCGAACGGGATCAGAATCGTCTCCGGCATCGCGTGCGAGAATTCCACCAGCGCGCGCGGCATGTGATAGTTCGAGGTCACCACGATCAGCGATTTGAACCGGCGCGCCTGCGCCCAGCGGCGCGCCTCCGCCGCATTGCCGCGGGTCGAGAGCGCGGTGCGGTCGAGGTCGACGCAGCAGGTCATGAAGGACTGGTTCTCCGGCAGCGTGCGGGAGATGTCGCTTGCGGTCGAGGTCGGATGCACGCCGGAAATCAGGAGCCGCCTGCCGTAACCGGCAGCCAGCAGCTCCATCGCATCCGACACCCGCGAGGAGCCGCCGGTCAAGACCACGATGCCGTCCGCCTTGCGGTCCGGCACGATCTCGGCCCCGCGCAACTGCGACAGGAACGCGATGAAGCCCGCCGCCGCGCCGACGAAGGCGAACGCGATCGTCGACACCACGGCTGCGCGCAGCCAGCCGCGCGGCAATTTCGGCGATCGATCGTCGGTCGGCGAGGTCATGCGATGTCGGTAATCCCTTCCCCGGATGATTTTAAAACGTTTTGAGGCGAAGTGGAGTCCGGTTTATCGGGCTCCATCAACGTAGCGAAAACACTCGGGCCGCGAACTCGATCACCCTCTCCCCTTGTGGGAGAGGGTGGCTCGCCGCGGAGCGGCGAGACGGGTGAGGGGTTCTCTCCGCGAACTCGACGTTCGTGTGCGCGGAGAGAACCCCTCATCCGGCGCCGTAGCCGAAGGTTCGCTTCGGCGTCGTCTTTAAAAACGGCCGCCGGAGGCGGCCTATGCCACCTTCTCCCACAAGGGGAGAAGGAAGAAAGCAACTCAATCCACATCATTCAGCGTCGCGAACAGCGTCTGGCGCGAGGCGACGGCGGTGATGGCGCCGATCAGCACCGCCTGCACCGCGAGCACGACATAGCCGGAGGGCCGCAGCGAGAAGGTGCCGAGCAGGGCGGCGAACTGGTCGCCGACCGGCGTCCCTGAAAACCAGCCGGCGATCGACTCGGAGAAGCCGAACACCAGCATGGCGGCGCCGCCGCCAATCACGCCGCCCTCCAGGCCCAGCCTGAGGAAATGGCGCAGGAAGCGGTTGGCGATGTAGCGGTCGCCGGCGCCGACGAAATGCAGGACCTCGACGATCGGACGGTTCGCCGCCATGGCGCCACGGGTGGCGAACGACACCGAGATGATGGTCGCGATGATGACGAGCGCGAGGATGCCAAGACCGGCGATCACGGTGGCGTTGGTCATCGAGCGCATGCGCTCGATCCAGGCGCGGTGATCGTCGACGCTGGCGCTGGGCGCCACTTGCGTCACGCGGGCGCGCAAGGCGGTCAGATCGAGCGCCGTGCCGGGCTGCACGCGCGCGATGATCATCCGCGGCACCGGCAGATCGTCCATCGACAGTCCGGTGCCGAGCCAGGGCTCGAGCAGCTTGCCGCTCTCGTCCTTGGTGAACGGCTTGACCTCGACGATGCCGGCTTGGGCGCGCATCGCCTCGGTCACCGCGGCGGTGTCGCGCTCGAGGTCGCGCCCGGACTGCGGGCGAATCTGGATGGTGATTTCGCTTGCTACATCCGACTGCCATTCGGCGGCGGAGGCGCTGACCAGCAACACCGTGCCGGTGGTCATCGAGGCGAGGAAGGTCATGATGGCGACGACGGCGACCAGCGCGCGGCCGTGGATCGAGGCGCGCGGCACGATCGGCGACATGTTGCGCGCCTTGGCCGGAAGCTGCGGACGCTCCTGTCCGAGATCGACCAGTACGCCGCGCTCGTCGGGCCTACTCATAGACGTGCAGCCGTCCCTGATGCAGCACCAGCCGCCGCGCCTCGTACTGGTCCATCAGGCCGATATCGTGGGTCGCGATGATGACGGCGGTGCCGGATTTGTTGAGCTCGATGAAAAGGCGCAGCAGGCGGCGGCCGAGCGTCGGGTCGACGCTGCCGGTCGGCTCGTCCGCGAGCAGAAGTTGCGGCCGCGAGATCACCGCGCGCGCGATCGCCGCACGCTGCTTCTCGCCGCCGGACAGGATCGGCGGCAGCGCGTCCATGCGCTCGCCGAGTCCGACCCAGCGCAGGAGGTCGATGACCTCCTTGCGATAGCTCGACTCGCTGCGGCCCATGACGCGGAACGGCAGCGCGACGTTCTCGTAGGTCGTCATGTGATCGAGCAGGCGGAAGTCCTGGAGCACGATGCCGATGCGCTTGCGCAGGTCGGCGATCTCGTCCTTGCCGAGCTGCGAAATGTCGTGGCCGAACAGGTTGACGAGACCGCGCGTCGGCCGGTGCGACAGGAACAGCAGGCGCAAGAGCGAGGTCTTGCCGGCGCCGGACGGGCCGGTGAGGAACTGGAAGGAGTGCGCCGGGATCTGGAAATTGAGGTCGCGCAGGATCTCCGGCCCCAGACCGTAACGCAATCCGACATTTTCGAACCGAACCAAGCTCAGCTCCGTTCGAGAGGGGGCGATGGCCGCGACGCGATGCTCCGCCACACGCGATCAACGGTTTTTGCGACCGTTATGGTTTCCGGTTCGTTAACGGTCGCCCTGTAGCATCCAGGACGCCCGGGTCTCCGCGACCCTGGCATCGTCAAGACTCGTTCATGCATCAAGGCTCGTCCATGCATATCGTCTGCCCCCATTGTACGACATCCTACGCCATCAAGCTTGCGAGCCTTGGGGCGAACGGGCGGACAGTCCGCTGCTCCCGGTGCAAGCAGACCTGGGTCGCCTATGCCGAGGATGCCATCGAGGAGGCGTCCGTCCCGGCCATGGCTGCGGCCAGCCAGGCCGACGACCAATCCGACCTCGCCGAGCAGTGGA
This sequence comes from Bradyrhizobium sp. WSM2254, assembly GCF_000472645.1. Taxonomy (NCBI): domain Bacteria; kingdom Pseudomonadati; phylum Pseudomonadota; class Alphaproteobacteria; order Hyphomicrobiales; family Nitrobacteraceae; genus Bradyrhizobium; species Bradyrhizobium sp. WSM2254. The sequence continues at coordinate 167,149 of NZ_AXAB01000017.1, forward strand.
ACTCCTACGCCAAGGACGACGGTGCCACCGACACGCCTGTCGTCGACAGCCCCTCCATCGCCAGCGACTGGCCGGAGGAGGACGCCAAGGAGACCGAGGACGAATGGTCGGCGGCGGCCCGGGACGCCGAGGATGAGGTCGCCGGCGCGCAGCACCAGTCCTGGTTCCGCGGCCTGTTCAGCCGGCGCGGGGCACGGGTGAGGCGTCAGGCCCCCACCGTGGCGCCGCGAAAGTCCCATTTCGGCCTGCCGACCGCCTGCGCCGCCATGGGCGCGCTGGTGCTGGCCCTGATCGTCTGGCGCGGCGACATGGTGCGGCTGCTGCCGCAGACCGCGGCCTTCTACAAGATGGTCGGCCTCGACGTTAACCTGCGCGGGCTGGCCTTCAAGGACGTCAAGCTCTCCAGCGAGACCGTTGACGGTAAACAGGTGTTGGTGATCGAGGGCGTCATCGTCGGCGAGGGCAAGAAGCCGCTCGACATCCCGCGGCTGCGCTTTGCGGTGCGCGACGCGCAGGGCGCGGAGATCTATGCCTGGAATGCGGTGCTGGAGCAGACCGTGCTGCGGCCCGGCGAGCGCGCCTTCTTCCGCTCGCGCCTGGCCTCTCCGCCGCCGGAGGGCCGCAATATCGACGTTCGCTTCTTCAACCGGCGCGACATTGCCGGCGGCAGCGTGTAATCAGGCTCGCAAGGTCCGCACGGGAGGTTGGTCCCAAGGTTGGTCCCATGCCAAAAATCTTGATCGCCGACGACGAGGATTCGATGCGCCAGCTGGTGGCGCGCGCCATCGCCATGGACGGGCACCAGACCGTGACCGCGCAGGACGGCGCCGAGGCGCTGGAGATCCTGACCCGCGAGGACGGCGCATTCGATTTGCTGCTCACCGACATCCAGATGCCGGTCATGGACGGCATCGCCCTGGCGCTCGCCGCCGCGCGCGATTTCCCCGACCTGACGATTTTGCTGATGACCGGATTTGCCGACCAGCGCGAGCGCGCCTCGAACCTCAACGCGCTGGTGCATGACGTCGTGACCAAACCGTTCTCGGTCGCCGACATCCGCACCGCAGTGGCGGACGCGCTGGCGGCGAAGAAGCGGTAGCGGCGGTCACTTCAGCGCTTGTAGCCCGCATGAGCGCAGCGACATGCGGGAAGAGTCGTCCTGTGACGCGCTCGTCACGTCACAAAGGCGGTGTCGTCCCGGCGAAGGCCGGGACCCATACCGCGTTATTTATTTGTAGGGATTGCTAGCCGTACCGGGCGACGAGTCTTCGCCAAACCACTCCCTGGGGTTATGGGTCCCGGCCTTCGCCGGGACGACGTTGGAGTGTCGTATCAAAAATCCTTCAGCAACCGCTCGATGTAATCGAGCTCGATCTGCGGACGCGAGGTATCGCCGAGGCGGCGGCGGAGTTCTTCGAGGATGCGGCGGACGCGCTGGGCGTCGATCTCGCCGGGGATCTTGACCGTGTAGTCGTCGCTGAACTCGCGGCCGTGAAGCGGGCGACCGAGCGGATCGGTCTGATTGCCGCCGCTCTGCTGGCGACCGGCCCGGTTGCCCGGACCATCGCCCTGCCCGTCACCGTCGCCCTGCTGCATCGCCTCGGCCATCTTCTGCGCACCCTTGCGCAGCGCTTCGAGAGCCTTGCCCTGCGAGTCCACGGCACCATCCGCATTGCCCTCGCCGAGCTTTGAGCCGGCATCGCCCATGGCACCGTCGGCGGTGTCCAGGCTGCCGTCATCATCGCCCTGGTCACCGTCCTGATCGCCATCCTGGCCGGGCTGGCCCTGATCGCCCTGCTGACCTTTCTGCCCCTGTTGCCCTTTCTGGCCCTTTTGTCCCTTCTGCGTGAGGCCGCGCTTGGCGAGCTCGTCCTGCAACTTCTTCAGCCGGTCGCGCAGCGCCTGCTGGTCCTGCTGGAGGTCCGACATCGACTGGTCGCCCTGCGGCTTGCCGCGCGAGCGGTCACGCCGGGAATCCTGGCCCTGCTTGTAGGTCTTGTCGCGCAATTGCTGCTGCTTGCGGATCATGTCGCTGAGCTCGTTGAGCGCCTGCTCCATGTCGCTGTCGCCGGATTGCCCGGGCTGCGCCATCTGGAGATTTTCCATGATCTGCGCCAGCTGCTCGAGCATGCGCTGCGCCGCCTCGCGATTGCCTTCGCGCGCCGCTTTCTCGATCTGCTTCAGGAGGTCGTCCAGATCCCGCTGCGTGATGACGGAGCGATCGCGATTGGAGGACTGGTTTCTTTCCGTCGCGCGCTTGTACTCCTCGAGCTTCTGAATGGCATCGGACTGGTTGCTCAGGCTGCGCCCGGACTCCTTCTGGCGGAGGTTATCGCCGGCATCCTGCATCGCCTTTTCCGCGCCATCGAGCAGCGCATCGGGATCCTGATCCTGCTGGGCAGCGACGGACGGCAGGCCCCCCAACAGGAAGGCGAGGCAGGCGATCGACATCGCCTTCAAGACTGGCACGCGCGCTAGCTTCCGCATTTCCGGTCCCGCGTAAACTGGTTGGCCCCGTCGTCCCCCGCCTTGGCCCGGTTGCTCGCCGACTTGCGATAGGCCTGAAGCTGCTGGCGCAATGCGTCCTGCTGCTGCGCCAGCTCCTCGAGCTGCTCGGGCGTCGCGTGCTGGGTCTTTTGTCGCAGCTCGACGGCCTTGTCGAGGATGAGCTGGACCTCCGCCGGGAACGGCTGCCGGGGACCCAGCGGATTTTGCTCGGCGCGCCGGGCGAGGTCGCGCACCTTGCCGGCCATGGCCTCGCGGAGCTTTTGCGTCAGCACCCGGATCTCGTCCTCGCTGGCACCGCGCTCCAGCGCCCGCTTGAGCGCGTCCTGCGCCGAGCGCAGCGCGGCGTTGACGCTGCCGGCGACACCGTCGTCCTCGATGGTGACCGCGAACGCCCACATGCTCGCCACCACGTCACGCATCGCGTCGTCGGTGCGGGCCGCCTCGAGCTGGAGCGCCAGGCTGCGCAGACCGAGATAGCAGCCGGCATCCGGGGTGAACAATTCGGGCGCGATCATCAACGCGTCGAGCGCGGCGTAGACGTCGGAATTCTTGTTGGCGTCGAGCGCGAGGATACGGCGCTGCTCGATCAGCGCGCGTGCGAGCGGGTTCGTGAACAGCCGCTCGGGCAGGCGCATGTTGAAGGGTTCGCTTCTGGCCTCGTTGCCGGCCTCGTCCTTGGCGGTGAGCCTCAGCGTGACGTCGGCGCCGGCATAGGGGTCCTCGCTGAGGTCCTTCACCGTCTGGCCGACGCCGTTGCGGGTGCGCGCATTCGGCAGCACCAGCGGGAATTGCGGCGGCTGGAACAGCGGCCGTGCGGCAGCCTTGGTATCGCCGTCCTTGCCGCCATCCTTGGCATCGGCGGGGCGCAGGCCAAATTGCGCTTCGGCGCCGGTGACGCCGTAATCGTCCTCGATCTTGTAGGAAAGCTGAAGCGCACCGCGCGCCTGGCGCTCCGGATCCTTGGCCAGCGCGATCGTCGGCGCGCGGTCTGGCGTCGCCGCAAACGCCCATTGCGGCTGGCCGGCGGGCGCGCGGACATGCGCGGTGCCGTCGCCGGTGATGGCGAAGTGCTTCTCGTTGGTGCCCTTGGGCGTGGCTTCGGTGGGGGCGACCTCCTTGAGGCCGCCGGAGACGACGACATCCAGGCTGCCGCCGGAGGAGCGCACGATCAGGGTCGAGCCGGCGGGAACGGCGAGCGGGCCGCCGGCGGGCAGCGCCGCGGCCTCCTTGTTGGCGGCCGACAGGATCACCGGCGGCTTGCCGGTGTAGAGCGGCGGCGTGACCCAGGCATCGACGCGAACATTGGTCGGCGCCAGCACGCCATTCCAGTCGAAGGCCGCGCCGAGCCGCATCGCGCGCTCGTTGCCGGCGGCGAAGAAGGTCGCAACCAGCATCACCATGACCAGCGCTCGCAGCGCCCAGGGATCGTGAAGCGCGAGCCGCGGGCGCGGCAGACCGGCACGGATGCGCTTGAGCGAGGCCAGCGTACGCTCACGCTGCGCCTGCCACAGCGCCTTCGCGACCGGGTCCTGCGAGGTCAGCGTGTCCGTGAGCGTGGTGGCCGGGCGATGACGGATGCCGGAGCCGCGGTCGAGCCGGCTCAACGCTTCCTCGCGGCTCGGCCAGCGGAAGCGAACCAGCGGGAACAGGGCGGCAATCGCGACGCCGGCGAAAACGGCAAGACCAATGGCACGGGCGAGGAACGGCAGCGCCAGCCAGAGACCGGCCCAGGACAGCGCCAGGAACAGGCCGACGACGGTCAGAAGCCGCGCCAGATTCGGCCAGGCACGCTCCCACGCGATGGCATATCTCGCCCGATCGAGGGCCTGCGCCAGCTTCAGCCGCGGCAGAGCGTCGCCATCGCGGATCGGGTCTGACGGGTCGGGGGTGACGCCGTTCAATCAGCTCTCCAAGTTGCCCGGGAGAGAAGAGCGTATCACAACGGCAGCACTGAGGCATCCGTTCCTGTACGGGAGACACCCCTTTTCCCGCATAACACGAGGACGTGACTGGCCCGCCGCAACCCCGTAATTTCCGCGCCGCCATCCAGGGACAAGCAAAGGGAAAACGAAGGAAACGCCATGGACAAGAAGATGCACGACAAGGGCCTGGAAGTCCGCAAAGCGGTGCTGGGAGAAGCCTATGTCAACAACGCCCTGAAGAACGTCGACGATTTCAACCGTCCGTTCCAGGAGATGCTCAACGAATATTGCTGGGGCACGGTGTGGGGCCGCGAGGAACTCCCGCGCAAGACCCGCAGCATGCTCAACATCGCGATGATCGCGATCCTCAACCGCCAGCACGAATTCCGCGCGCATCTGAAGGGCGCGCTCACCAACGGCGTCACCCGCGACGAGATCCGCGAAATCCTGATGCAGGTTGCGATCTATGGCGGCATGCCGGCCGCAGTCGACAGTTTCCGCATCGCGCGCGAGGTGTTCGCGGAGATCGACGGGAAGGCGTGAGGGGCGCAGGCTCTCTCCACTGTCGTCCCGGACAAGCGAAGCGGAGCGTAGCGCCGATCCGGGACCCATAACCACAGGCGGATGTGGTTAGCGGGACTCGGAGTGACCGCTTTCGTGCTGCGACTCCTCCCTGGGGTTATGGGTCCCGGATCGGCGCGCGCTTGAGGCGCGCTTGTCCGGGACGACACCGGGGATAGAGCGCGGATTTTCACGACAACAACGAATAATCAAAACAAGGAAACACCATGGACATCGGATTCATCGGCCTCGGAAACATGGGTTTCCCGATGGCGCGGCGGCTGGTCGAGGCGGGCCACAAGCTCGTCGTGTTCGACACGCGCAAGGAGGTCGTCGACAAGCTCATCGCGCGCGGCGCGACGCCAGCGACATCACCGAAGGACGTGGCCGATCAGGTCGAGACCGTGATGGCGAGCCTGCCCTCGCTGCAAGCTTCGCTCGAAGTTGCAACGGGGACGAACGGCGTGATCGAGGGCAAGCGCGTCAAGCGCTTCATCGATCTGTCCACCGTCGGCTCGACGATGGCTTCGAAGATTCACGCCCTGCTCGCCAAGCGCGACATCGTGCAGATCGACTGCCCCGTCTCCGGCGGGGTCGGCGGCGCCGAGAAGGGCACGCTGGCAGTGATGGTGTCGGGGCCGAAGGCGGAGTTCGAGCTGCTGAAGCCCGCGCTCGATGTGATCGGAAAGGTGTTCTTCATCGGCGAGAAGCCGGGGTCTGCCCAGACCATGAAGCTCGCCAACAATTTCCTCTCGGCCACCGCGATCGTGGCGACGTCGGAAGCGGTCGTCATGGGTGTGAAGGCCGGGCTCGATCCCGCCGTGATGATCGACGTCATCAATGCCGGCTCGGGCATGAACACCGCGAGCCGCGACAAGTTTCCGCGCGCGGTGCTGCCGCGCACGTTCGATTTCGGCTTCGCCACGGGGCTGATGGTGAAGGACGTCCGCCTCGCGCTGGAGGAAATGAAGCAGCTCGGCCTGTCGATGGAGGTTGCTGATGCCGTCGGGCGCCTGTGGGAGACCGTGATCAGCGCGGAAGGCGCCGAGTCCGATTTCACCGCGGCGATCAAGCCGATCGAGAAGAAGGCGGGGGTTGTGGTTGGTGGGAAGACCGGCGGATTGGCGGGGAAGTAACGCGCCAATCTCTTCGTCGTCCCGGCGAAGGCCGGGACCCATAACCACAGGCGGATGTGATTACGGGGACCCGGAGTTACCCGCTTCGCGCCACAACCCCTCCCTGGGGTTATGGGTCCCGGCCTTCGCCGGGACGACACCGTGATTGTTGAACCGGCGTGGGCTCACAGCCACGGCGCCGGCGTGTCCATCGCGATCAGCTGCTCGACCTCGATGCGCGGGCGCACCACGGCGTACTGGTCGCCCTTCACCAGCACCTCGGGCACCAGCGGCCGCGTGTTGTAGGTGCCGGCCTGCACGGCGCCATAGGCCCCGGCGGTCATGATGGCGAGGAGATCGCCCGCCTTCGGCGTCGGCAGCGTGCGGTCGAGCGCGAGATAGTCGCCGGTCTCGCAGACCGGGCCGACGACGTCGGCCACCATCGTCGCCGCATCCCTGGCCGGCTGCGTCACCGGCAGGATGTCGTGATGGGCCTCATACAGCGTCGGGCGGATCAGGTCATTCATCGCGGCGTCGATGATGACGAAGTTCTTGCCGTCGCCGTGCTTCACATAGATCACCTTGGCGACCAGGATGCCGGCATTGCCGACGATCATGCGGCCGGGCTCGAACATCAGCGTGCAGCCGAGATTGTGGCTGACGCGCTTGACCATCGCGGCATAGGCATCGGGCGCCGGGGGCGCCTCGCGGTCCATGTAATAGGGAATGCCGAGGCCACCGCCGAAATCGACATGCGAGATGTCGTGGCCGTCGGAACGCAGCGTCTGCACGAATTCGGAGAGGATGCGGAACGCCGTCTCCATCTTGGACAGGTCGGTGATCTGGCTGCCGATATGCACGTCGGTGCCGGTCACCTGGATCCCGGGCAGCTTCGCTGCGCGCGCATAGACCTCGCGGGCATGCGCGATCGGGATGCCGAACTTGTTCTCGGACTTGCCGGTGGAGATCTTGGCATGCGTGCCGGCGTCGACATCGGGATTGACGCGCACGGAAATCCGCGCGGTCTTGCCCATCTCGGTCGCAAGGCGCGACAACAGCTCGAGCTCCGGCTCGGATTCGACGTTGAGACAGAGGATGTCGGCGGCGAGCGCAGCGCGCAGCTCTTCTTCCGTCTTGCCGACGCCGGAGAACAGGATCTTGCGGGCGGGAATGCCCGCGGCCAGCGCGCGCTTCAATTCACCGCCGGAGACCACGTCGGCGCCGGCGCCAAGCTTGGCGAGCGTACGCAGCACCGACTGGTTGGAGTTCGCCTTCATGGCGTAGCAGACCAGCACCTTCTCGCCGGCGAAAGCATCGGCGAAGACGCGGTAATGCCGCTCCAGCGTTGCGGTCGAATAGCAATAGAACGGCGTGCCGACGGTTGCAGCCAGCTCGGACAGGTTCACCGCCTCGGCGTGCAGCACACCGTTGCGGTAGTCAAAATGGTTCATGGCTTTGGCTCAGTTGCCCCAGCCTATCTGCTGGGTTTGTCGTCCAGGAGCGGGTCGAGAATAAACGGTTTCTTTCTGCCCCGGGACGCCGCAGGGGCGGCGTCGGCCCCGTAGGTGGGATTGAACACGCTCGGCGTCTTCTGGGCTTCGGTCTCGGTGTCGGTCGGCGCAGCACCGTTGGGCGCGGGCACATTGGAGGCGGTCGGCGGCAAATCCAGCGGGCCCTTGCGGCCACAGCCAGCAAGCGCGAGCGCCGTCAGGCTCAAGACAATGATGGCCCACCCCGAGCCGGCCGGGCGAAACTTTGACGTCACGACGAAATCCCCACTACGCGGGCCGCACCATACAGAGATTGGCGCACTCTGGCGAGAGCCGGATGACCATGAAACATAAGCGAAATTTTGCCCTCAGCCCAATTTTCGCTCTTTTTCCAGCCGCTTCAGCCAGGCCTTGGCCTGGGAGGCCACGTTCTTCGGCGCGGTGCCGCCAAAGCTGGTCCGGCTCTTCACCGACGATTCGACCGAGAGCACGCCGAGCACGTCCTTGGTGATCCTGGACTCGATCGCCTGCATCTCCTTCAGCGGCAGCTCGTGCAGCGCCACGCCGCCCTCGGCGGCCTTGGCCACGATGCGGCCGGTGACATGGTGGGCCTCGCGGAACGGCATCTTCAGCGTCCGCACCAGCCAGTCGGCGAGATCGGTCGCGGTGGCATAGCCCTCGCCGGCAGCAAGCCTCATCTTCGCTTCATCGGGCACGAGGTCGCGGACCATGCCGGTCATGGCGCGGATCGCGAGCGACAGCGCGGCAAAGCCCTCCATCGCACCCTGCTTGTCCTCCTGCATGTCCTTTTGATAGGCGAGCGGCAGGCCCTTCATCACGATCAGGAGACCGTTGAGCGCGCCGATGACGCGGCCGGTCTTGGCGCGAACGAGCTCGGCGGCATCCGGGTTGCGCTTCTGCGGCATGATCGAGGAGCCGGTGGTGAACTTGTCGCTGAGCCGGATGAGGCCCACCAGCGGCGAGGTCCAGATCACGATCTCCTCGGCAAAGCGCGACATGTGCACGGCGCAGATCGAGGCCGCCGACAGCGTCTCCAGCACGAAGTCGCGGTCGGAGACCGCGTCGAGCGAGTTCGCCATCGGCCGGTCGAAGGCAAGCGCCTTTGCGGTCGCGTGGCGATCGATCGGGAACGAGGTGCCCGCGAGCGCGGCGGCGCCGAGCGGCGATTCGTTGAGCCGCTTGCGCGCGTCCTGGAAACGGCCGCGGTCGCGCGCGGCCATCTCGACATAGGCGAGCAGGTGATGGCCGAAGGTCACGGGCTGCGCGGTCTGGAGATGCGTGAAGCCGGGCATCACGGTGCCGGCATGCTCCAATGCGCGCTCGACCAGCGCCTGCTGAAACGCGGCGAGCGCCGCATCGGTCTCGTCGATGACGTCGCGGACGAACAGACGGAAGTCGGTGGCGACCTGGTCGTTGCGCGAGCGCGCGGTGTGCAGCCGGCCGGCGGCGGGGCCGATCAGCTCGGACAGGCGGCTCTCGACATTCATGTGAATGTCCTCGAGCGCGCGCTTGAACGTGAAGCCGCCCTTGCCGATCTCTGACAAAATCGTGTCTAGACCCTTGCCGATATTTTTCGCATCAGAGGCCGTGATGATGCCCTGCGTGGCCAGCATCGCGGCGTGGGCCTTGGACGCGGCAATGTCCTGGGCAAAGAGGTGACGATCGACGTCGATGGAGACGTTGATCTCTTCCATGATCTCATCGGGACGTTCCGAGAACCGGCCGCCCCACATCTTGTTGCTCATGATCCCCTGCTCACGCCTTGCTTGTCGCTGGCCACGTTTGCTGGCCGCCGCCAGCCGTATTAAGAGGCCCCTGATAGCCATATCTGCGACCGGATGACAAACGATATGCTCGACACGAAGCCCTCCGCCACGCGCCGGATCCCCCTCGTCATCGCCACCGTGGCGGTCGGCGGGCTGGCCGGCTTCGCTGCGCTGTACGGGCTGGGCCTGAGCCGGGCGCCTACAGGCGATCCGGCCTGCCGGGCGGCAGTGGCTACGGCGCAGAAAATCGCCCCGCTCGCCCATGGCGAGGTGGCGGCGCTGACCATGGCGAGCGCGCCCTTGAAGCTGCCCGACCTCGCTTTCGAGGACGCCGACGGCAAGCCGAAAAAGCTGTCCGATTTCCGCGGCAAGACCCTGCTGGTGAACCTCTGGGCCACCTGGTGCGTGCCGTGTCGGAAGGAAATGCCGGCACTGGACGAGCTCCAGGGCAAGCTTTCGGGCCCGAATTTCGAGGTGGTGGCGATCAATATCGATACCCGCGACCCCGAGAAGCCCAAAACCTTCCTGAAAGAGGCCAATTTGACCCGGCTCGGCTATTTCAACGATCAGAAAGCCAAGGTTTTCCAGGATCTTAAGGCCATAGGCCGGGCCCTGGGTATGCCGACCTCGGTGCTGGTCGACCCGCAGGGTTGCGAGATCGCGACGATCGCGGGGCCGGCGGAATGGGCGAGCGAGGACGCGCTCAAGCTGATCCGGGCTGCGACGGGCAAGGCCGCCGCGTCGCTTTAGGCGGTGACGTTCAGATTATTGCCGACACCCGCGCCGACATTGGCGAGCGAGGGCTGGCCGGCGCCCATCAGCGTCAGGACGGTGGATTTCTCCATATCCATGTTCTGCTTGGTCAGCGTCGCCGCGATATTCGACTGCAACGCGCCTTGCTGAGCGGCCAGCATGGTGCTGACCATCGCCATCATGTCCATTACGCGAACCCTCGTACCGGGCGCAGCCTAGGCGCGAGCGGTTAACGCGACATGAATTGTCACAGCGCAGGAGGGCGGGCAAAGCCACCGGGTCGCGCAAATGCGCGCCCGATGACAGGCTCCGCGTGCCCACCAATCAGGAACCTGGTTGCGGAGAGATGGTGGGCACGGCGCGTCGCGCCTTTGCCCACCCTACGGCGTCGCGGCCTTATCGCGTCGGAACCGGCTTGGCGCCGCGGTAGTCGTAGAACCCGCGCTGGGTCTTGCGGCCGAGCCAGCCGGCCTCGACGTATTTCACCAAGAGCGGGCACGGGCGATATTTGGAATCGGCGAGGCCCTCGTGCAGCACCTGCATGATCGACAGGCAGGTATCGAGGCCGATGAAATCGGCAAGCTCGAGCGGGCCCATCGGATGGTGCGCGCCGAGCTTCATCGCCGCGTCGATCGCCTCGACGTTGCCGACGCCTTCGTACAGCGTGTAGATCGCCTCGTTGATCATCGGCAGCAGGATGCGGTTGACGATGAAGGCCGGGAAATCCTCGGAGACTGCGACCTGCTTGCCGAGCTTGGCGACGAATTCCTTGGACGCCTCGAAGGTCGCATCGTCGGTGGCGATGCCGCGGATCAGCTCCACCAGCTCCATCAGCGGCACCGGATTCATGAAGTGAATGCCGATGAAGCGCTCGGGCCGGTCGGTGGCGGCGGCAAGGCGCGTGATCGAGATCGAGGACGTATCCGAGGCGACGATCGCCTCGGGCTTCAACACGGCGCAGAGCTCGTGGAAGATCTTGCGCTTGACCTCCTCCTTCTCGACCGCGGTCTCGATCACGAGATCGCAGTCGGCGAGGTCGTCGAGCTTCTCGGCGGCCACGATGCGCGACAGCGCCTTGGTCTTGGCCTCCTCGGTGACGGCCTTCTTGGAGACCTGGCGGGCCAGATTGCCGTTGATGGTGGCCATGCCCGACTTGAGGCGATCGGCCGAAACGTCGTTGAGCACCACGTCGAAGCCAGCCAGCGCCGCAACATGCGCGATGCCATTGCCCATCTGACCCGCGCCGATCACGCCGACCTTCTTGATCACTGCCGCCATAATGTCATCCACCGGAACGGCGCGCATATCGCGCCTGTCTATCCCCCAAGCCGGGAGGTCTGATTTGATCAGAACCGTGATTTAATCAGAACCTGGGCTCGAAACCTAGATTGGATCGCTCCCCCGGCGTGCCCCACGCCAAAGAAAACGCCTCAAAAATGAAACACCGGCCGGAGTTTATACCTCCGGCCGGTGTTTTGAACGTCTTTTACTTGCCGAGTTTGCCGAGTTCGGCCGTCAGCTCCGGAACCGCCTGGTAGAGGTCGGCGACCAGGCCGTAATCGGCGACCTGGAAGATCGGCGCGTCCTCGTCCTTGTTGATCGCGACGATCACCTTGGAGTCCTTCATGCCGGCCAGATGCTGGATCGCGCCGGAAATGCCCACCGCGACATAGAGCTCGGGGGCGACGACCTTACCGGTCTGGCCGACCTGCCAGTCGTTCGGCGCATAGCCGGCGTCCACCGCCGCGCGCGAGGCACCGACGCCGGCGCCGAGCTTGTCGGCGAGGGGCTCGATGTATTTGGCGAAATTCTCGCGGCTCTGCATGGCGCGGCCACCGGAGACGATGATCTTCGCCGAGGTCAGCTCGGGACGGTCGCTCTTGGCGACCTCCTCGCCGACGAAGGACGACAGGCCCGGATCGGCCGCCGCCTGAACGCTCTCGACCGGCGCGCTGCCGCCTTCGCCCGCCGCGGCGAAGGTGGAGGTCCGGACCGTGATGACCTTCTTGGCGTCCTTCGACTTCACCGTCTGGATGGCGTTGCCGGCATAGATCGGACGCTCATAGGTGTCGGGGGCGACAACCTTGATGATCTCGGAGACCTGCATGACGTCGAGCAGGGCTGCGACGCGCGGCATCACGTTCTTGAAGCGCGAGGTCGCGGGCGCGACGATCGCATCATAGGACGGGGCCAGCGAGACGATCAGCGCGGCCAGCGGCTCGGCAAGATCGTGCGCGTAAAGCGCGCCATCGGCGAGCAGCACCTTCTTCACGCCTGCGAGCTTGGCGGCGGCGTCCGCCGCGGCCTTGGCACCCTCGCCGGCCACCAGCACCTCGACGTCCGCACCGAGCGCGGCGGCCGCGGTCAGGGCCTTGTTGGTCGCATCCTTCAACGACGCGTTGTCGTGTTCGGCAATCAGAAGCGTCGTCATCAGAGCACCCCGGCTTCGTTCTTGAGTTTCGACACCAGCTCGGCGACGTCCTTGACCTTGACGCCCGCCTTGCGGCCCGCCGGCTCGGTCGTCTTGAGAACCTCGAGGCGCGCGGTGACGTCGACGCCGTAATCGGCGACGGTCTTCTCCGCGATCGGCTTCTTCTTGGCCTTCATGATGTTGGGCAGCGAGGCGTAGCGCGGCTCGTTGAGGCGCAGGTCGGTGGTGACGATCGCCGGTCCCTTGAGCTTCACGGTCTGGAGACCGCCGTCGACTTCGCGGGTGACCTTGAAGTCGCTTCCTTCGACCTCGAGCTTCGAGGCGAAGGTCGCCTGCGACCAGCCGAGCAGCGCGGCCAGCATCTGGCCGGTCTGATTGCTGTCGTCGTCGATCGCCTGCTTGCCGAGGATGATCAGGCCCGGCTGCTCTTCCTCAGCGATCTTCTTCAGGATCTTGGCGACGGCGAGCGGCTCGACGGCGCCCTCGGCCTTCACCAGGATGCCGCGATCGGCGCCCATGGCAAGACCGGTGCGGATCGTCTCCGACGCCTGCGCGGGTCCAATGGAAACCACCACGACCTCGGTGGCCTTACCACCTTCCTTCAGGCGCAGCGCTTCCTCGACCGCGATTTCATCGAACGGGTTCATCGACATCTTGACGTTGGCGAGTTCAACGCCCGATCCATCGCCCTTGACGCGGACCTTGACGTTGTAATCGACCACCCGCTTTACCGGCACTAAGACCTTCATCGATCCTCTTTCACTCAATTTGGGAAGGGGGTTATCAACTGGCGCGGAACCTAAAGGCCTGACCCGGCCCGGTCAACGCGCGAAGAGGCCAAATTTTAGACCTTGGAAATGGGCCGTTCTAATGGGTCAGCGATTCTGGCCCGGAACCCAGAGCACGTCGCCGGCGCCGTTATGGTTGGCTGCGCGGCTGGCCACGAACAGGAAGTCCGACAGGCGATTCATATATTGGATGCCAGCGGCGCCGACCGGCTCGCCCGGCTGGGCCGCCAGTTCCACCATCACGCGTTCCGCCCTGCGGCATATCGTGCGTGCGACATGGAGGTAGGCGGCGGCGGGCGTGCCGCCGGGCAGCACGAAGGAGGTGAGCGGCGCGAGCTTGTCGTTGAGCGCGTCGATGTCGTGCTCGAGCCGCTCGACCTGGCTTGCCACCACCCGCAGCCGTTCCGCCTTTTTAGTTTCCTTGCCTTCCCGCTGCGGCACCGCGAGGTCGGCGCCGAGATCGAACAGATCGTTCTGGATGCGGCCGAGCATGGCATCGAGCTCGGGCGTATCATGGGTGTGGAGACGCACGACGCCGATCGCGGCATTGGTCTCGTCCACGGTGCCATAGGCTTCGATGCGCAGATCGTATTTCGGACGGCGTTCGCCCGAGCCGAGCGCTGTCGTGCCGTCGTCACCGGTCTTCGTATAGATGCGATTCAGCACAACCATGTTCAGCGCCCCATCGCCCAGACCGCGATCATCGCAATGACGATCGCCACGAACTGAAGCAGCACGCGCCAGCGCATCAGCTTCTGCGAGGTGTTGGGCGAGCCGCCCCGCATCATGTTCACGAGACCGAGCAGCAGCACCAACGCCACGGCGCCGGCTGCCGCCGGCAGGATGAAAGTACTCAGGATAGATGCCATCGGGGGTAGATAACACCGTGCGCGCCGGTCCGCCATGGCGCCGCTGCAGCCACCGGCGTCATTCCGGGGCGATGCGGCGGGACCGAGCGAAGCGAGGCCCGGCGTATCGAGCCCGGAATCCATCGTGCCACTTGCGCTGCGGCTGGATGGATTCCGGGCTCGCGCGACGCGCGCCCCGGAATGACGGTGGGGCGCTTCGCGATCTGGCTTTTAGGCCAATAATATCAGAAGCTGGCTGGATGATTTCCGATTTGCGTCCATCGCAAGCCTTCTCCGTCTCTCCCCGCAAGGGGGGAAAGGGAGCAGTACAGGGCCAGCCGTGAAAGCCATCCGCTACATCTACGTCGTCGTGATGGATGCGTTCTACACGTTCCTGGCCGACGACGGCTGGGCGATCGCGAGCCACATTGCGCTGTCGACATTGATGGCGCTGTTCCCGTTCCTGATCGTGCTGACCTCGCTCGCCGGCTTCTTCGGTTCCAAGGAGCTCGCCGACCAGGCCGCCAGCCTGATGCTCGAGGTCTGGCCCAAGCAGGTCGCCGACAGCCTTTCCGGCGAGATCCACGACGTGCTGACCACGACCCGCACCGGCGTGCTGACCATCGGCGCGGCGCTGTCGGTCTATTTCGCCTCGAACGGCGTCGAGGCGCTCCGCGTCGCGCTCAACCGCGCCTATGCGGTGGTGGAGATGCGGCGCTGGTACTGGCTGCGGCTGGAATCGATCGGCTATACGCTGGTTGCGGCCATCACCGCGCTTGCGATGGCGTTCCTGATCGTGCTCGGCCCGCTCATCATCGAGGCGACGCGGCGCCACATCCCGCTGTTCGTCGAGTCCAACGAGAGCATCCTCACCTGGCTGCGCTACGGCATCACCATCGGCGCGCTGGTGGTGGCGCTGATCATCCTGCATGCGTGGGTGCCGGCGGGGCGGCGCAGCTTCCTGCAGATCCTGCCCGGCATCGTCTTCACCGTGGTGGCGTCGCTGATCTCGGGCATCGTGTTCGGGCAATATCTGGCGCGCTTCGCCAACAATTACGTGACGATGTATGCGGGGCTGGCCTCGGTGATCATCGCGCTGGTGTTTCTGTATTTCATCGCCGCGATCTTCGTCTACGGCGGCGAGCTCAACGCCGCGATCATCAAGTCGCGACTTCCTCACGGCGTGTCGCTACAAGCAGCGCAGTCGCTAAAGCACGCGGAGACACGGGCTTGACCAGGAAGGCGTCGGCGCCCGCCTCGCGCGAGGCCGCCTCGTCCTCGCCGCGCCCGGACACGCCGATGATGGGGATTCGAGCGAGCGGCGCCGGCATGGTGCGGATCCGCCGGATGGCCTCGACGCCGTCGATGCCCGGCAGCACCATGTCCATCAGCACCGCGTCGAAGGCCCCCTGCGCGAGCCGGTTCACCGCATCCTCGCCGCGTCCGATGAACTCGGCATGATGGCCGAGCTCAGTCAAAATGGTGTTGAGCACGACGCGGCCGAACGGATTGTCCTCGACGCTGAGCACGCGCAGCGCGGCCGCCGCATCGGCCTCGGCCTCGCCCTTCGCCTTGCGGGACCTGGCCGGTCCCGCAGCGTCCAGCGACACCGTCAACGTGAAGGTGGCGCCGCCGCCGCGGCGCGGTGCGACCGAGATGTCGCCGCCCATCGCGCGCGCCAGCTGCTTCACCGAGGATAGTCCCAAACCCGCGCCGCCGAAGCGCGAGGCGATGGTGACATTGGCCTGGGTGAAGGGACGGAACAGCCGCTTGATCTCGGCCATGGTCAGGCCGATGCCGCTGTCGGACACCGCGAAGGCGACGCCAACCCTGCCCTTCGTCTTGTCTTTTTTCTTGCCCTTGGCCGGACGCCAGGGCGCGACCACGAGCGCCACGCCGCCCTGGTCGGTGAACTTCACGGCATTGTCGATGAGGTTCTCGAGCGCGGCGCGCAGGCGGACGGGATCGCCGACCACCAGCCCCGGCAGCTTTTCGGAGAGCTCGACCTGGGCCTGGAGGCCCTTGGCCGCGGCGCGCCCAGCCAGCGAATCGCCGGAGCTGCGGGCCAGCGCCCGCAGGTCGAACAAGTCCTGCCGCAGCGCGCTGCCGCCCTTTCCAGACCCCTTGCCAGTCCGGGCAGCGTCCACGAACAGGGTGGCGAGGCTCGCCAGATGCTCGGCGCCGGCCTTGATGGTGTCAGCCCAGCGCCGTTCCCGCTCCCCGAGATCCGAGGTCGCGAGCAGGTCGCTGATCGCGAGGATGCCGGTCAGGGGGGTGCGGACTTCATGGGCAAAGGCGGCAAGCGCCGCCTGGACCACGTCCGGCGTGACCGCCTTGGTGCTGCGCTTGCGCACCTTCCCGGCCGCCCCGGACCGCTTCCGAGGCAGTCGCCTGGACGTCCGCGTGGTGCGTGCTGCCCGCGTTTTCGCCGCCATAATTCCCCTTCGAAGTATCCCCTTCGAACCCCGGGCTGTCCGATAAGCATGGCACGGCGGAACACCCGGAGTCACGGCGGTGTTTGGCTAAACCCCAGAGAAACTTAACCTAATCCCACCAGGCGGCGGATGCTGGCGGGCGATGCACTGGCGTCGCGCAACTCCCGCAGGCCGGTCGAGCTGCTCGATTTCGACAGCTTCCGCCCGGCTTCGTCCCGAATCAGCGCGTGGTGGCGGTAGGCGGGTTCCGGCAGGCCCAGCAGGGTTTGCAGCAGGCGGTGGACGGAGGTGGCGTGAAACAGGTCCTGGCCGCGCACCACCTCGCTGATCCCCTGGAGGGCGTCGTCGACGACCACGGACAAATGGTAGCTGGTCGGCGTCTCCTTGCGGGCCAGGATCACGTCTCCCCAGGCCTCGGGCCGTGCGGGAACCACGCCGCGCTCGCCGTCGGGCCCCTCGCCGAGCTCGTGCCAGCCCAGGCTGGCAACGCGCCGGCAGGCAGCCGCCATGTCGAGCCGGAGCGCATAGGGCGCGCCGGATGTGATCAACCGCGCCCGCTCGCCGGCGGACAGTGACTTGGCGTCTCCGGGGTAAAGCGGCGCGCCATCGGGATCGCGCGGCCACGGCCCATGGGCCTCGCGCGCGGCGACCAGCTTTGCGATCTCGGCGCGGCTTTCGAAGGCGGGATAGACGAAGCCGAGCGCAGAGAGCTTGTCCAGCGCGGCGCGGTAATCGGAAAGATGCTCCGACTGCCGCCGCACCGGTGTTTCCCAGGCAATGCCGAGCCAGGCGAGATCCTCGTAGATCGCAGCCTCATACTCAGGCCGGCAGCGCGTCGCGTCGATGTCCTCGATCCGCAGCAACAGGCGCCCGCCGGCCTCGCGCGCACGGTCGAAGTTGAGCAGCGCAGAATAGGCGTGGCCGAGATGCAGGAAGCCGTTCGGGCTCGGAGCAAATCGGAAAACGGGTGGCGACATATGGCAGGATCTCGTCATGGCCGGGCTTGACCCGGCCATCCATCTTCCATGACTCTGTTACGATCGAAAATTGATGCGCCGGTCCCGCCTGCGCCGATGGTTCGGCGGGCTTCTCGGTATTGGGCCGGCGTAGCTCTAGCAGAGACGGCAAGCCCGCGCATGACGAGTTAGGCCACAATGACCATCCACCTCGAAACCCAGTCCGATCTCGAAGAGGCCGTCCAGGCGCTGGTGAAGCGCGATCCGCGGCTCAAGCCCGTGCTTGCGACTGCGGGCATGCCGGCCTTGCGGCGACGCGAGCCGGGTTTTACAGGGCTCGCGCACATCGTCTGCGGGCAGCAGCTCTCGACCGCGAGCGCCGCGGCGATCTGGGGACGGCTGTCGGACGCCTTCGATCCGTTCGATCATGAGGCGGTGGGCCGCGCGCGCACCGACCGGCTGGGACGGCTTGGCCTGTCCGCCGCCAAGATCAAGACGCTGAAACATCTTGCGCGCGAGATCACGGCGGAGCGGCTGAACCTCGACGTGCTCGCAGAGGAAGATGCCGACGCCGCGCATCACACGCTGATCTCGCTGCCCGGCATCGGACCGTGGACGGCGGACGTCTATCTCCTGTTTTGCCTCGGCCATGGCGATGCCTGGCCGGCCGGCGACCTCGCGGTGCAGGAGGGCATCAAGATCGGCCTCGGCCTTCCGGCACGGCCGACGGAGAAGCAGATGGCGCCGCTCGCCGAACCCTGGCGTCCGCTGCGCGGCGCGGCGGCGCATCTGTGGTGGAGCTATTACCGCGCGGTGAAGAAGCGTGAGGGCGTCATCGCCGGCGAGGCGAACGCCGTTTTAAACAATGTTGCTGTTGCAAAGCGCCTAGGCGTGAAAGAGAAGATGCCGGCACGGAAAAAGCCGGGACCTTCACCATGACATCGACCGACTTCGTCGTTGCGCGCAACGATCTCGAGCAGTGCAAGCTGATCGAGAGCGCCATTCCGGATGCAGCCGCGCTGCCGGCGGATGCGCTGCTGCTGAAGGTCGAGCGCTTCGCGTTCACCGCCAACAACATCACCTATGCCGTGATGGGCGACGAGCTGAAATACTGGCAGATCTTTCCTGCACCGCAGGGCTTCGGCAACATCCCGGTGTGGGGTTTTGGCGAGGTGATCGCCTCGAAACATCCGAACATCCCGGCAGGCGAGCGCCTGTTCGGCTACTTCCCGATGGCGACGCATCTGGTCATCGAGGCCACCGACGTCAGCAAACGCGGCTTGCGCGACGGTGCTTCGCATCGGCAGGGCGTGGCGCCGGTCTACAATGCCTATGCGCGCGTCACCGGCGATCCCGCCTACGCCGACCGGCAGGGCGATTACCAGGCGCTGTTGCGGCCGCTGTTCATGCTGTCGTTCCTGGTCGACGATTTCCTGGCCGAGAACGATGATTTTGGCGCGCGGACCGTGCTGCTGTCGAGCGCCTCGAGCAAGACCGCGTTCGGCCTTGCGCATCTGTTGCACACGCGCGGCCGCAAGGTGATCGGCCTGACCTCAGGCGGGAATACCGGCTTCGTGACGTCGCTCGGATGTTACGACGAGGTCGTCACCTACGACCGCGTGACGTCCTTGCCATCGAATGCGCCGGTCGCCTTCGTCGACATGGCCGGCAACAGCGCCCTGCGCGCCGGACTGCACCGGCATTTTGGCGACCAGATGAAATGCTCGGTGCGCGTCGGATTGACGCATCGCGCCACCGACGCCGACGAAGGAGCCCTGCCCGGCGCAAAACCGCGCTGGTTCTTCGCGCCGGACCATATTCGCAAGCGGGCGAAGGATTGGGGTCCAGGCGGCATCGAGCAGCGCTTTGGCGCGGCGTGGTCGGGCTTTGCGCCGCTGCTTGAGCGGAGCCTCACCGTCGTCGAGAGCCGCGGGCCGGAGGCCGTGCGGCGAGTTTATCTCGACACGCTGACGGGGCGCATTCCGCCTGAGCAGGGCCACATGCTCTCGCTGCTCGGGTAAAGCGCTTTTGACATGGGCTGATCCAGTATAGCGTTCGACTTCTACTATTGGAGCATGATCTCTTCGGAAAACCGCTACACGCTTTGCGCTACGCGGCCCTCCGGGTCCGGATCATGCTCCAGAGGAAACGCCGCGAAGACGGCCACGAGGTCGCGAATGCTGGACAGGACGAAGGATATTTCCGTCGCCGCGCAGGCCTGGCTCGATGAATTCGCGGGCGCACTCGGCAAACCAGAACCCGCCGCCGTGCTGGACCGCCTCTTCATCGCCGACAGCTTTTGGCGCGATGTGCTGGCACTGAGCTGGAACTTGCAAACGCTGGCCGGCCGCAGCGCAATCGCGCAGGCGTTGGCCGCGCTCGCGTCCAGGGCTGCGCCGATCCATTTCGAGATCGCACCGAACCGTGCGCCACCGCGCTGGGTGACGCGCGCCGGCACCAGCAACATCGAAGCCATCTTCAATTTCGAAACCGCGCTCGGCCGCGGCAGCGGCATCCTGCGGCTCGTGCCTGATAATACCGACGGCGACCGGTTGAAGGCGTGGACGCTGCTGACCGCGCTCGACGAGCTCAAAGGTTTCGAGGAACAGCTCGGCACGTCACGGCCACGCGGCCAGGCCTATTCGCGCGATTTCCGCGGGCCGAACTGGCTCGACCAGCGCAACGCCGCGCGCGACTATGCCGATCGCGACCCGGCCGTGCTGGTGGTCGGCGGCGGCCAGGCCGGGCTCGCCATCGCGGCACGGCTGAAGCAGTTGAAGGTCGATACCTTGATCGTCGATCGCGAGGCGCGGATCGGCGACAATTGGCGCAAGCGCTATCACGCGCTCACCCTGCACAACCAGGTGCAGGTCAATCACCTGCCCTACATGCCGTTCCCGCCGAACTGGCCGGTCTATATCCCCAAGGACAAGCTCGCCAACTGGTTCGAGGCTTACGTCGATGCCATGGAGCTGAACTTCTGGACCGGCACCGAATTCGGAGGTGGCTCTTACGACGAGGCGAACGGCCGCTGGACCGTCACGCTGCGCCGCGCCGACGGCAGCAAGCGCACCATGCATCCGCGCCATGTGGTGATGGCGACCGGCGTCAGCGGCATCGCCAATGTTCCTGACATTCCGACCCTCGCCAATTTCAAGGGCACGCTGGTGCATTCCAGCCGCTACGAGGACGGCGAGAACTGGACAAGCAGGCGCGCCGTCGTCATCGGCACCGGCAACAGCGGCCACGACATCGCGCAGGACCTCCACTCCAGCGGCGCCGAGGTGACGCTGGTGCAGCGTTCGCCGACGCTGGTCACCAATATCGAGCCGTCGGCGCAGCTCGCTTACGCGACCTACAATGAGGGCACGCTCGAGGACAACGATCTGATCGCGACCTCGATGCCGACGCCGCTCGCGAAGAAGACCCATGTGATGCTGACGGAGCAGTCGAAGGAGCTCGACAAGGAGCTGCTCGACGGCCTCTCCCGCGTCGGCTTCAAGCTCGACTTCGGCGAGGCCGGCACCGGCTGGCAGTTCAAATACCTCACCCGCGGCGGCGGTTATTACTTCAACGTCGGCTGCGCCAACCTCGTCGTCGAGGGCGCGATCAAGCTGAAGCAGTTTTCCGACATCGAGGGTTTTACCGCCGAGGGCGCGCGGATGAAGGACGGCACGACCATTCCGGCCGACCTGATCGTGCTCTCGACCGGCTACAAGCCGCAGGAATATCTGGTGCGAAAGCTGTTCGGCGATGGCGTCGCCGACCGCGTCGGGCCGGTCTGGGGATTTGGTGAAGGCTTCGAGCTGCGCAACATGTATGCGCGCACGAAGCAGCCCGGCCTGTGGTTCATCGCCGGCAGCCTCGCGCAGTGCCGCATCAACTCGAAATATCTCGCGCTCCAGATCAAGGCCCTCGAGGAAGGGATCTTGGGGCGTGAGGTGGATACAAGGTAACACACACGTCATTCCGGGGCGCGCGTAGCGCGAGCCCGGAATCCATCTACCCCAGGGATACGCGGCCCGATGGATTCCGGGTTCACGCTACGCGTGCCCCGGAATGACAAGAGGAGAGACCCAATGCCAGCCATTCTCGGCACCGGCGAGCACCGCTACCGCGTCGTCGAAAATTTCGCCAAGCTACCGGACGGCTGGCAGCTCACCGACGTCGCCTCCGTTGCGGTTGACAGCCGTGACCGCGTCTACATCTTCAACCGCGGCGCCCATCCGATGGTGGTGCTGGATCGCGAGGGTAATTTCCTGCGCAGTTTTGGCGAGGGCCTGTTCTCGCGCGCGCATGGCCTGCACATCGATGCCGATGACAATCTCTACTGCACCGACGACGGCGACCACACCGTGCGCAAATGCACCACCGAGGGCAAGGTGCTGCTGACGATCGGCATCCCGCAAAAGCCGGCGCCGTTCATGAGCGGCGAGCCGTTCCACCGCTGCACCCATACGGCGCTGTCGCCGAAGGGCGAGATCTACGTCTCCGACGGCTATGGCAATGCGCGCGTGCACAAGTTCACGCCGGACGGCAAGCTGATCAAGAGCTGGGGCGAGCCCGGCACCGATCCCGGCCAGTTCAACATCGTGCACAATATCGCGGCCGACGCCGATGGCTGGGTCTACGTCGCCGACCGCGAGAATCATCGCGTGCAGGTGTTCAACGGCGAGGGCAAATACGAGACGCAGTGGAACAACCTGCACCGGCCCTGCGCGCTGTGCTGCTGCGGCGGCGGCAAGAACCCGACCTTCGTGATCGGCGAGCTGGGCCCCGGCCTCGACATCAACCGCAATGTGCCCAATCTCGGCCCGCGGCTGTCGATCGTGGACGCCAAGGGAAATCGCATCGCGCGGCTCGGCGGCGAAGCAGGTCCGGGCGTGGCCAGCGGCAAATTCCTGGCCCCCCACGGCATCGCGCTGGACTCGAAGGGCGACATCTATGTCGGCGAGGTCGGCGTCACCAACTGGGCGACGAGCTTCCCGGACGAGGAGATGCCGGCCGTCGTGCGCGCGACGCGGTGCTTGCAGAAGCTGGAACGGGTGCGGGAGTGATCCAACGGCGCCGCCGCGAAGAGATGACGCGCTTTTGAAGTGCCGCTCCCTCCCCAGCGTCGTCCTGGCGAAAGCCAGGACGACGGCGGAGAACGAGGCCGCGTCGTACGATATGTGTCGGCCTATGGAGACGCCCTCGCGCCACCCGGTCCGGCGTTGACCGTGAAGGCGGTTCCGCGGTTGCCCGGCATGGACCCCTCCCCGAATCGCGGCGTTTTTGCGCGTTTTGCCACCCCGCCGCCGCATTGCCTGCGCCTGAATAAGTCGCTCAACGGGCTTCACAATCCCGTCACGCTGCATGTAGTATGTCAATACATGCTGCTTCGCAGCGTACATGGAGGCCGGGAGCGTTACTTGAACGCACATGTCTCGCAAGGCAGTTGGCCGGTGTTGGTGCTGAATGCGGACTTCCGGCCGCTGAGTTACTACCCACTGTCTCTGTGGTCGTGGCAGGACGCGATCAAGGCGGTGTTCCTCGACCGCGTCAACATCGTCGCGCATTACGACCAGGCGGTTCGAAGTCCCACGCTGGAGATGCAGCTGCCGAGCGTGGTCTCGCTCAAATCCTTCGTCAAGCCGACCACCCACCCCGCCTTCACCCGTTTCAACGTCTTCCTCCGCGACCGCTTCAATTGCCAATATTGCGGCTCGCCCGAAGACCTCACATTCGATCACATCATCCCGCGCAGCAAGGGCGGCCAGACCACCTGGGAGAACGTGGTCGCGGCGTGCTCGCCCTGCAATCTGCGCAAGGGCAACCTTACGCCGGCGCAAGCCAGGATGTTTCCGCGCCAGAGCGCCTTCGCGCCGACCGTGCACCAGCTCCACCGCAACGGCCGCCTGTTCCCGCCGAACTATCTGCACGACAGCTGGCTGGACTATCTCTACTGGGATACCGAGCTGGATCCGTAGGACCGGCGCATCCACTCACACCCCGATCGCATTCCTTGCCACCACGTCGCGATAGAATGCGGCACTCAGCTTCGGCACCCTCGCCTGCGTCTCGAAGTCGACCCGATACAGGCCGAAGCGTTTCCCGTAGCCGAAGATCCATTCAAAGTTGTCCATCAGGCTCCACAGGAAGTAGCCGCGGATCGGCACCCCTTCCGTGACGGCGCGCTGCATCTGGGTCAGATAGTTGCGCAGGAACATGATGCGGTCGAGGTCGTAGACCTGGCCGTCGGCGGAGATCTTGTCTTCCGACGAGGTGCCGTTCTCGCTGATGTAGATGGTCTCGATGTTCCAGATCTTCGCGGCGAGGCGCGGCGCCCAGTAGATCACTTCGGGGCCGATCCGCAGCCATTCCGAATTCATGTGCGGAAACGAGGTGGGGAACGGCAGCACGTGGAAGCCGGGCGCGCGGTCGGAGGCGGTGACATAGAACTGCGGTGCGTAGATGTTGAGGCCGACGAAGTCGTTCGGCGTGCCGATGATCTTCAACTCCTCAGGCGTGAATTTCGGCGCGTCCGCGCCGGCATAGGCGAGGAAGCCGTCGGTGTACTTGCCCTCCAGCACCACGCCGAGGAAGCCGGCGTTGAGCTCGCGCGTCGCAATCTCGGCGGCACGGATGTTTTCGGGCGTCGCGATCGCCGGCACGCAGGCCGCGATATTCTCGGCCGCGCCGACGCGGGTGCCGGCACGGCCCGACGCGCGGATCGCCTGCACGGCAAGGCCATGCGCCAGCGCGACGTGATGGCGGACCTGGTTCAGCTGCGCCGCCGGCAGCTTGAGGCCGGGCGCGTCGATGCCCCAGCCGTAGCCGAAATTCACGAAGCGCCCGACCTCGTTCACGGTGAAGATGTTTTTCACACGATCGGTCAGGCGTGCGGCGACGTACGCGGCGTAGTCGGCAAAGGCCTTCGAGGTGTCGCTCGACTGCCAGCCGCCGACGCGGTCCTGGAGCGCCTGCGGCAGGTCCCAATGATAGAGCGTCGCATAGGGCTCGATGCCGTTCGCGAGCAGCTCGTCGACCAGGCGACTGTAGAAATCGAGCCCCTTGAGATGGGGCTGACCCGCCCCATCGGGAAACACCCGCGGCCACGCGATCGAGAAGCGGTAGGCCTTGACGCCGAGCGCCTTGATCAGCGCTACGTCCTCCTTGTAGCGGTGATAATGCTCGTTGGCGCGGTCGCCCGTGGACCCGTCCTCGATCTTGCCGGGCGTGTGGCTGAAAATGTCCCAGATCGATTTGCCGCGTCCGTCCTCGTTGACGGCGCCTTCGATCTGGTAGGACGAGGTCGCGGTGCCCCACAAGAAATCCTTCGGGAACGGCGCGCCGCGCCCCGCCGATGCCGGCGTTTCGCTCTCCGCAGCGCTGACGCCCGTCGCCGCTCCCAGCGCGGCAAGGCCGGCGAGCTTGGCAAGATGACGCCGCGAGAAATCCGCCGACATATCTATCTCCGCGCCTGCTCCATCTCGATCTGATAGGCGGAAACCCGGTCGATCTCGAATGCGACGGCCGGCGGTGATTCCGCATCGACGGGACCGACGCCGAGAAAGAACTTCGATCCGATCGCGAGATTGACGATCATGTACATGGGATCGTCGAAGCCGATCGGCACCTTGATGTCGGACACCGGCTTGCGGTCGATGAAATAGACCAGGCGATCCTCCTCCCACAGCACACCGTAATTGTGGAATGTGCTCGAAGCGTCGCCGACCGCGAAGTCGAAGCCGCAGGACTGGATCTTCTGGGTCGACGGAATCCGCCAATGCGTCGTCATCACGAGATCGCCCGGCCGCTCACCCCGGCCTTCCAGCACGTCGACCTCCGGCGGCCAGCCGCCGTCGTCCGCCAGCATCCAGAACGCCGGCCACACCGCATGGCCGACCGGGAGCTTGGCGCGGATTTCGAAATAGCCATGCTTCTGCGCGAACGTGCCCTGCGTCGTCAGGATCCCGGAGATGTACTCGTTGTTGAACAGAACGGACTTCAATTCCGGCGGTGTACGGCTCGCGACGATCGAGAGCACGCCGTCCTTCACCTTGAACGGATCGAGCCCGAGCGGCGCCACGGTGCGCCCCGAGTAGCGCGGATCGACATAGATCTGCTGCTCGCCATTGGCGCTGGTCTTGCGCTTGAAGTCGGAGCCGTCGCCGCCCCAGTAGCGCGCCTCCGGCCACGCCGCGCCGCCGGCATAGTGCGGCACCCAGCGCCCGCCCGACAGCGGATGCTCATCGAAATCCTCATTGAACGTCCGCCGCAGCGGCAGGAAGATCAGCGAGGCAGGATTGACCGTTTCGAGCTTGCGGCATTCGATCGTGGACGGATCGGTCGTCACCTGCAGCGACATGGTGCCGGGCGCGTCGTCGAGATCGTCCGGCACCGCGCCCAGCGCTGGCACGGCGGACAGACTGATTGCGACCAGAGCGCTCCTCGTCCAACGGCCGATCATCGCTGCACATCGAAGGTATAAGGAAACGGACCGAGGCTAACGCGCCCGCATTGGAGCGAGCAAGAGCGGCCGGGCGGCCGCGGACGAATTTGGGGGCACCGCCCGCACGCGCGACCCATATTTTCGTGCACTTGCACAAACTGGACACCGCCATGGACCGCGGTCGGCTTGTGGCGCGGCCGATCGCCGGGGACGGAACCCGAGGCGCCCGGATCCGTTCAAGGTGGAGGCCGGCCGGATGTATCGCGACAGACGTATCCGGGCCCGTCACAGCACAAGGGGAGACGCGCCATGCCCACAGCCGAGAAGGATCACGTCTACAAGATCCTGGATCTGGTCGGATCATCCGAAACTTCGATCGAGGATGCGATCAAGAACGCGATCAGCCGCGCCGCCAAGACCATCCGCGAGATGAAATGGTTCGAGGTGGTGCAGACGCGCGGCCACATCGAGAGCAACGCCGTGCGCCACTATCAGGTGACGCTGCGGGTCGGGTTTACACTGGAAGAGTGAGGCAGGGACGCCAGGCGAATCCGGCGTGAGGTCAGCGTGGTTAACAACCTCCGACGATAACCCGTCGAAACATCGAGGACTGGTTCCGGCCGAATACGGGATTCACACAATCAGCGCGGATGACGCAACAGCCCGTTAAGACCAAAGTGAGAGGTTTGCTCCGAAATGGAGCAAGCCTGATGAGTACGGGCCGCGACCTCGGAAAGACGCGTCTTCCGCTCTGGGCGGCGGGTTTCGTCATGCTGACCTGCTTCGCCATCCTGGGCTTGAGCGGCTGGCGCGAATGGGAAACGCGCAATACCGAGCTCAGGAACGCCGAAATCGACGTGGCCAATCTCGCGCATTCGCTGGTCCAGCATGCGGACGACACCTTCGAGCTCGTCGACACCATCCTTGTCGGGCTGGTCCATCGGCTCGAGCTCGATGGAACGGGTCCGGACACGATCGCAAAGCTCCAGGCCTATCTGCCGACCCGCAAATCATCGGACCGCATCCGCGGCATCTTCGTCTATGACGAGACCGGCCGCTGGCTTGCCACGACCGAGCAGGTCGACTTCTCCAAATTCAACAACAGCGACCGCGAATATTTCCAGCATCATCGGGACTCGCCGGATCCGGGCACGCTGATCGGACGACCCGTCAAGAGCCGCGCCGGGGGCCAATGGATCATCACCGCGTCTCGCCGGATCAACCACCCCGACGGCAGCTTCGCCGGCGTTGCCCTGCTCACGATCGACGTCAGCTATTTCGTCAAGTTCTACGAGCGCTTCGACCTCGGTCCGCACAGCTCGGCGTCGCTGCTGAACAACGACGGCATCATGCTGGCGCGCAGCCGCGACGAGAGCGGCGCCTTCGTCGGACGCGACCTGTCCAACGCGCCGTTGTTCAAGCAATGGAAAACCCGTCCGGCTGCGGCAGTCTACTATTTCAAGTCGCCGCTGGATAACGTGCAGCGGCTCAGCTACTACCAGCGCAGCAGCCGCTATCCCCTGATGGTGCTGGCGAGCAAGGCGCAGGACGACGTGCTGGCCCCGTGGCGCCGCGCGGCGGTCGCACGCATGACCGTTGTCGTCGGCCTCGTCCTGCTGATCGCGGCGATCGGCGTTTACCTGGTCCGCCAGCTCTTGCAGCGGCAGCGCATGGCACAGGCTCTGATCGCCAAAGAAGCCCATTTCCGCCTGCTGGCCGAGCAATCCAGCGACATGGTGACCCGGATCGGACTGGACAACCGGCTGATCTACGTTTCTCCGTCATGCGCGCGCATCGTCGGCTGGTCTTCCAACGAACTGCTGGGGACGTCGGCCGTGGCCGGGGTTCACGCGGAGGACATGGAACGGGTCGAGCAGGCGATTGCCGCGCTGAAGAACGGCGAGGCGGAGGAGGCAAGGTTCGTCTACCGTCAGCGCCATCGCGACAAGGGCGAGATCTGGGCCGAGTCGGCCCTGCACGTGACCCGGGCGTCCGACAGCGGCGAGATCGACGGCGTCGTCGCGGTGGTGCGCGACATGACCGAGCAGAAGGACTTGCAGGACAAGCTCGCCTCGCTCGCGGCGACCGACGGCCTCACCGGGCTCGCCAACCGGCGCGCATTCGATGAGCGCCTCGCGGACGAATGGGCCCGCGCCCGCCGCGACGGCACTCCACTCTCGCTCTTGCTGATCGACGTCGATCATTTCAAGGCGTTCAACGACCATTACGGGCATTTGGCCGGCGACGGCTGCCTGCGCGCGCTGGGGCGGATCCTGTCCGCTCATCCCCGGCGGCCGGCCGACCTCGCGGCGCGCTACGGCGGCGAGGAGTTCGCCGTGCTGCTGCCGAACACCGATGCAGACGGCTGCGCCAGGGTCGGCGAGGAGATTCGCGGCGCGTTGCGCGACCTCGCCATGCTGCACGCGCAGAATCCGCCCTCGCGGCTCGTCACGGTGAGCGTGGGCGCCGCGACGGGGTTTCCATCCGAGACCACGACCGACTCCAGCGCGCTGGTGGCGGCCGCCGACCGCGCGCTCTACGCCGCCAAGGACAGCGGCCGCGACCGGCTGATCGTATCGGGACAGGTCGTGCCCTGGCCCGCGAAGAGCGCGTGACGCAATCGCCGATCTGCGAGGCGTAGCAAACGCTTGCCCTTGCCGGCGTAGCTGCGGATAACGTTCGAGAACTCGCCTTCGAAACGCACCGCCGCGGACCAGGCAGCATCGCGGCGATCGGCCCTTTCCCGGATTTGTCGCCCGCGTTCGGGCGGGATATGACTGCGATCACGGCCGGAGGTTCGGCCGATCCGAGAGTGCTGCTGTGCCTGATGGGATCAAGCTCGTCCTCTTCGACATGGACAATGTCCTCTGCAGCTACGACAGGGGACAGCGTGTCGCATGTCTGGCAGAGCTCGCGGGATCGACCAGCGAGTTCGTCCACAACGCGATCTGGGACAGCGGTTTCGAATCGCTCGGCGATTCCGGCGCTCTCGATGCCGCGGATTATCTGCGAGGCTTCGGCGAGCGCATGGGCTATCCGCTGTCGCTCGACGAGTGGGTGGAGGCGCGGCGCCGTTCAATGCAGGCCGATCGTGCGGTGCTGGCGATTGCCCGACGTCTGCGCGAAACCGTCGATATTGCCGTCCTGACCAACAACACCACGCTGGTCGCCGACCACATCGACACGCTGCTGCCGGACTTGCGGCCGCTGTTCGGCTCCCGGATCTACACCTCGGCCCAGTTCAAGACGGCAAAGCCGGACCCGCGCTGCTATCGCCTCTGCCTGACCGAGCTCAACGTGATGCCGGAGACCGTGCTGTTCGTCGACGATCTCCCGGCCAATGTTGCCGGCGCGCGCGAGGCGGGCCTGTTCGCGCATCACCACACGTCGGTGCAGGCTTTCAGGCAGGCCCTTTCGGCGTACGACCTGCTTCAGGGCGAATGAATACGCGTCCTGCTTTGCCCGGCATCAGGCCAGATGGCACGCCACGAAATGGCCGCCCGCCCCCTCCTTCAGCTCCGGCGCGCTTTCCGCGCAGCGCGGCTGGGCGATCGGACAACGGGTGTGGAAGTGGCAGCCTGACGGCGGCTTCATCGGGCTCGGCACGTCGCCCTTGAGGCGGATGCGCTCACGCTTGAGCTTGGGATCGGGCACCGGCACCGCTGATAACAGCGCCCTGGTGTAGGGATGCTGCGGGTTGCGGTAGAGGTCGCTGGCCTTCGCCAGCTCGACGATGCGGCCGAGATACATCACCGCGACGCGGTCGGAGATGTGCTCGACCACCGAGAGGTCATGCGCGACGAAGAGATAAGTGAGGTTCAGCTCGGCCTGGAGATCTTCCAGCAGATTGATGACCTGGGCCTGGATCGACACGTCGAGCGCAGAGACCGGCTCGTCGCAGACGATCAGCTTCGGCTCGACCGCGAGCGCGCGCGCGATCACGATGCGCTGGCGCTGGCCGCCGGAGAATTCGTGCGGGTAGCGGCGCATGTGCTCGGCCTTGAGCCCGACCTTGACCAGCAGGCTCGCGACGCGCTCCTCCCGCTCCTTGGCCGATGAGCCGAGCTTATGGATGATGAGCGCCTCGCCGAGAATTGCACCCACCGTCATGCGCGGATTGAGCGAGGCAAACGGATCCTGGAACACGAGCTGCATGTTCCGCCGCATCGCGCGCAGATCGTTGCCACCGAGCTGGCGCACGTCCTGACCGTCAAACACGACCTCGCCGTCGGTCGGCTCGATCAGGCGCAGCACGCAGCGCCCCGTCGTCGACTTGCCGCAGCCGGATTCGCCGACGAGACCGAGCGTCTCGCCGCGATTGACCGAGAACGACACGCCGTCGACCGCATAGACGCTGGCGACCTGGCGCGACAGCAGGCCGCCAAAAACGGGGAAATGTTTCTTCAGACCGCTGACGCGGAGCAAGGGTTCGCTCATGGCGCGGCTCCCAACTGCGTATCCCCCAAGTGACAGGCCATGCGGTGGCCGGGCGAGACCTCGCGGAGCAGCGGCTCCTTCTCGGTGCAGACATTCATGGCAAACTTGCAGCGCGGCGCGAAGCGGCAGCCGACCGGCGGATTGATCAGGATCGGCACGGAACCGCCGATCGCCTCCAGCCGCGTCTTGTGCTCGCTGTCGAGGTCGATGCGCGGGATCGAGCGGATCAGCCCTTGAGTATAGGGATGGCGGGGATCGGCGAAGAGATCGTCGACGCTCGCCTCCTCCACGACCTTGCCGGCATACATCACGACGACGCGTTGCGCGGTCTCGGCGACGACGCCCATGGCATGGGTGATCAGCATCACCGCCATGCCGAAGCGCTCCTTCATGTCCTGGAGCAGGTCGAGGATCTGCGCCTGGATGGTGACGTCGAGCGCGGTGGTGGGCTCGTCGGCGATGATCAGCTTCGGCTTGCAGGCGAGCGCCATCGCGATCATCACGCGCTGGCGCATGCCGCCGGAGAACTGGTGCGGATAGTTGTGCACGCGGCCCTCGGCGTTGGGGATCTGCACCAGCTTCAGCATCTCGATGGTGCGCTCGAGCGCCTGCTTCTTGGTCACGGCTTCATGACGGCGCAGGCTTTCGGCGATCTGCTCGCCGACGGTGAGCACCGGGTTGAGCGATGTCATCGGCTCCTGGAAGATGAAGCCGATCTCCTTGGCGCGGATCTCGTCGAGCTGATTGCTCGTCAGCGGCACGAGATCGCGCCCCTCGAAGATGATCTGGCCGGCCGCGATGCGCCCGGGCGGCATCGCGATCAGCTTCAGGATCGACATCGCCGTCACGGTCTTGCCGCAGCCGGACTCGCCGACGACGCAGAGCGTCTCGCCGCGGTTGATGGAGATGTCGACGCCGTCGACGGCCTGCAGGATGCCGTCGTCGGTGGAGAAATGGGTTTTCAGGCCCTTGATCTCGAGCAGCGGCGCCATCAGATCACCCGTCGCGCATCGAGCGCGTCACGCAGGCCGTCGCCGATGAAGTTGATGGCGACCACCGCGATGAAGATCGCGCCACCCGGAAACAGCGCCCAGTGCGGGCCGATGTCGAGGAAGTCCTTGGCGTCGTACAACAGCCGCCCCCAGGTCGGGGTATCGGGCGGGAAGCCGAGGCCGAGGAACGACAGCGTCGATTCCGCGATGATGGCGGCGGCGACGTCGATGGTGCCGGCAATGATCACCGGACCGAGCGCATTGGGCAGGATGTGGCGCACCACCTGCCGCACCGGACTGGCGCCGAGCGCGCGCGCGGCCTCGACGAACTCCTTTTCGCGGATCGACAGGAACTGCGCGCGCACGAGGCGGGCGACCGGCATCCAGCGCAGGCCCCCGATCACGAGCACGATCAGGATGAAGATGCCGCCCTCGGGGCCGAACGCGGCCTTGAGCCCGTCGCGGAACAGATAGATCAGCAGCAGCAGCAGCGGCAACTGCGGCAGCGACAGGAAGAGATCGGTGAGCCACATCAGCCCGTGACCGAGCGCACCGCGCGACATGCCGGCAAGCGCACCGATCAGCGTACCGACGAACACCGAGACCAGCATCGCGGCAAGGCCGACCGCGAGCGAGATGCGCCCGCCGTAGATCATGCGGGCGAGGATGTCCTGCCCGAGATCGTCGGTGCCGAAGGGATGGGCGAGCGAGGGCCCCTGCATGCCCGCCACGATGTCGATGTCGTCGATCTTGACCCGCCAGACGAAGGGGCCGGCGACCACCGCCAGCACCAGAATGAGGAGCAGGAACGCACTGACCACGGCAAGCTTGTGGCGGCTATAGCGCCGCCACGTCTCGCGCCACGGCGAGTAGACGCGCCGCTCAGCGGAGGGAGATGCGAGGGTCAAGCCAGCCATACAGGACGTCCGCGATGAGATTGAACAGGACCACAAGGCACGCGAAGACGAAGGTGACGGCCATCACCACCGGCGTGTCGTTGGAAAGGATGGAGGAGATCAGCAGCGAGCCGATGCCGGGGATGCGGAAGATCTGCTCGGTGACGATGGCGCCACCGAACACCGCCGGCATCTGGAGCGCGATCAGCGTGACGACCGGGATCATCGCATTGCGCATCACATGCTTGACGATGACCTTGGCCTGCCCGAGTCCCTTGGCGCGCGCCGTGGTGACGTAGTCGAGCCGGATCACGTCCAGCATCGCCGAGCGCACGAAGCGCGTCATCGAGGCCGCCTGGAACAGGCCGAGCACCGCCACCGGCATGATCGCCTGCCGGATCATCTCCAGCACCCAGCGGATGCCGGTGGCCTTGATGTCGCTGGAATAGACGAAGGGCAGCCAGTCCAGCGTGACCGAGAAGATCAGGATGAACAGGATGCCGGTGAAGAAGGTTGGCAGCGAGAAGCCGACGAAGGCCAGCACGTTGGCGATCTGGTCAAACAGCGAATACGGCTTGGTCGCCGCGTAGACGCCGACCGGAATCGCGATCAGGAGCGCCAGGATCTGCGCCGAGCCGATCACATAGAGCGTCGCCGGCAGGCGCTGGAGGATGAGCGCATCGACGTCCATCCGGCTGACGAAGGAAAAACCCCAATCGCCATGCGCCATGGCGGAGAGCCAGTGCAGGTAGCGCAGATAGATCGGATCGTCGAGGCCGAACTTCGCCCGAAGCGCGGCAGCGACTTCGGGCGGTACGTTCGGATTGGTCGCCAGTTCCGAGAAGGGATCGCCGGGAGCGAGCGCCAGCACGACGAACAGCACGAGCGAAATGCCGAGCAGGCTCGGAATGGCGATCAGCAGGCGACGCAGGACATATTGACTCATAGGGAAAGACCCCGCCTAGACCTGCGCGATCATGCCTCCCGGTACCAGTCGAACAGGTTGTCGGTCTCGTTCGCCCAGCCGCTGATCACGCAAACCAGGTTGTTGGCAGCGGCCTCCACCTTGAGGCGATGCTGCACCGGGATGAACACGGTGTCGCCGATCAGGATGTCGTTGGCCTTGATGTAGAACGCCGCACGCTTGACCGGATCCATCTCGCCTTCCGCGGCCAGGATCGCGGCATCATACTCCTTGTTGACGTAGCGCGGGAAATTCTGTCCCTGCCACTTGTTCTCCTTGGTCGCCACGTTGGCCGACATATAGCGCCGCATGTGCTGGGACGGATCCGGCTGGCTCATCGGGATCTGGAACATCTCCATGTCGGCATAGAACTTCGGGTAGATGTCGGGATTGCCGGCGTCGGAGGAGAAGAACACCGAGGCGACGACCGATTTCAGCTCGACGTCGATGCCCGCCTTCTGGCAGGCCTGCTTGACGATGGCCTGGGTCTTCTGGCGCGGGCCGTTGATCGAGGTCTGGTACAGAAGCTTCAGCTTCTTGCCGTCCTTCTCGCGGATGCCGTCCGCACCCGGTTTCCAGCCGGCGTCGTCCAGCATCTTCGACGCCTTCTCGATGCTGAATTCCCAGCTGGTGTTCTTGGAGACGAACTTTTCGGGGCCGTTCAGGAAGTTCGCCGTGGTGCGCCCTGCGCGGCCGTAGATCACCTTCTTCACCGCTTCACGATCGACCAGCAGCGCCAGCGCCTTGCGCACGGCGGGATCGGAGAACAGCGGGTGCTTCGTCTTCATCGAAGAGCGCTCGCCATCGACCTCGGTGTTCGGGTCGGTGAAGTTCAGCGCGATGAACTCGGTATCTCCGCCCACGGCGTAGATGGCCTTGCCCTTGCCGCCCTTCTCCAGGCGCAGCAGCACGTCGTCTTCCACCTGGATGTTATAGCCGAAATCGTATTCGCCGGTCTGGATCACCGCGCGCGCCGCCGAGACGGCATCGCCACCGCCCTTCATTTCGAGCGTGTCGAAATACGGGCGATTCGGCATGTGATAGTCGGGATTGAGCTCGCCACGGACGATATCGCCCGGCTTGAACTCGAGGAATTTGTACGGGCCGGTGCCGACCGGCGAGAGGTTGTTCGGCGCCTCGCGGGACTTGGCGCCCTTGTAATCCGCGAACAGATGCTTGGGGATGATGGAGTTCGGCGCGCCGACGAAAGCATCGGCCCAGAACGGCGTCGGCTTGTTGAAGACGATGCGGACGGTGAGGTCATCCACCTTCTCGACGACGATGTCGCGATAGGTCGCAATCGTGACCGCGGAGGTCGCGGGATCCTTGGAATATTCCCAGTTGAACACGACGTCGTCGGCGGTGAACGGCTTGCCGTCATGCCATTTGACGCCGGGCTTGAGCTTCCAGGTCACCGACTTGCCGTCGGCGGCGAGGCCGCCGTTCTGGATCGACGGGATTTCCGCGGCCAGAACCAGCTTCATGTTGCCGTCCGGATCCCAACAGGCAAGCGGCTCGTAGAACAGGCGCGAACCGTCCTGGTCCTTGGTGCCGGTGGCGAAATGCGGATTGAGCAGGGTCGGCCCCTGCCACCACAACAGCTTCAGCGCACCGCCGCCGCCGCGCTTGGTCGGCTTGTAGGTCGAAACGCCCTCCGCCATGGCGACGCCGCCCAGCGCGAGGATCTGGTTGGCCAGCGGGGCAGTCAGACCGACGGCGGCGAGACGCTGAATGAAGGCACGGCGATCCATCCGTCCGTCCTTCACTTGGCCGATCATCGAACGCAGTTCTTTATCCAGCATGGTTTGTCCCCCGTCTGGTTCCCGAATGGATGCAGGCGGCCGCGATGCGACCGCCGGGTTTTGTCTGGCCGTAGATGGCACACTGAATAGGCCGCCCGTCAACTGCGACCGTGTGTATGCAAACAGTGTTCTGGCTGTCCGTTGGGCAAAACTGCGTTCCGCAGCCCAAGCGTTCGGCAATCCGGCGTCAAAACACGCCGAAATCCACGTTGCACTGCGGAAAATTTGTTCGCCGGATCAGACGAAGTATCGAGACGAAATTCTACACCACGGACATATTCAGCGGTGGCGCGACGTGGTCCGGCAGCGGACACACGTAAGGTGTCTTGGCTGTCCGCCTCGCAAGGTCGGCTTTCGCGGCCTTGATCAGCTCCGGTTCCGTGAGCGCGTTGATGCCGATACCCGCCATCGCCTTGGCCGCCTGCACCATGGCCTTATGGGCATGCGGGCTCTTGCCCTGCGCCACCACCTGCCAGGTGTGGAACGGCGTGCCGATTGCAACCGTTGGTGCGTGAACCTGCACCGTCGGCACCACCCAGCTCACATCGCCGACGTCGGTCGAGCCGACCAGCGGGTTGCGCTTGGCATCGAGCGGCACCAGGAAGTCGGCCAGCGGCCGATCGGTCGGCTCCATCCCGATCGCGTAGTAGACCGAGGCGATGTCCTTGTCGCTCAGCGTCGATCGGATCTGGGTGGCAAATCCCTTGTCCGCGTCGTCGAAATGCGGCGGTCCGAGCTCTTCCATGACCCGATGCAGCGCCTGCTCCAGCGGCGTATTCGGCAGGATGTTCGAGACCGCGGAGATGATCTTCATCTCGACCTTGGTCTCGGTCATCAGCGCCGCGCCCTCCGCGATCTTGCTGACGCGTCCGACCAGCTCGTTCATGCCGGGCAGATCGCGGGCGCGGATCGAGTAGCGCACGCGCGCATGCGCCTGCACCACGTTGGGCGCAATGCCGCCCGTGTCGAGCAGCGCGTAATGCACCCGCGCGTCGCTCGGCATGTGCTCGCGCATGTAGTTCACGCCGACATTCATCAGCTCCACCGCATCGAGCGCGGAACGGCCGAGATGCGGCGAGGCCGCGGCGTGCGAGGTGCGGCCGGTGAAGATGAAGTCGGCCCGCGTATTGGCGAGCGACGGCGTCACCGCCACTTCCCAGAAGCTGTGCGGATGCCAGGTAATGGCGATGTCGGTGTCTTCGAACGCGCCGGAGCGCACCATGAACGCCTTTGCCGCGCCGCCTTCTTCTGCCGGACAGCCGTAGTAGCGCACGCGGCCCGGCACCTTGTTCTCGGCGAGCCAGTCCTTCACCGCGGTCGCCGCCAGCAGCGCCGCGGAACCGAGCAGATTGTGACCGCAGCCATGGCCGTGGCCGCCGGTCTCGACGGGACGGTGTTCCGCCACGCCTGCCTCCTGGCTGAGGCCCGGCAGCGCGTCATATTCCCCCATGAAGGCGATGACCGGTCCGCCCTCGCCCCATTCGCCGATCAGCGCGGTCGGGATGCCGGCGACGTTCTCGGTGATACGGAAGCCCTGATGGCGCAACTCGGCGAGATGCTCGGCGGCGGACCGCGCCTCGGTGTAACAAACCTCCGGCATGCCCCAGACCTTGTCGCTGAGGTCGATGAAACGCGTCTTGATCGTGTCGACGCCACGCCAGATGTCGCTGCGGTTATCCATGCTTCGGTCCGTGATCTCTTGGTCAAACGAAGCGGCAATCGTTAGCAGCTTCAATGCACGGCGCCTAGCACCTCGCCGGACAGCAGCCATGCGGCGGATGCCGGATCGAAGGGCCGCCGGGCCGCCGACCGCGCGCGAAACGATCCCGCGACTTTCGAAGATTTCACTCCGCGTTCTGAGGAATAGTTGAGGAACGAGGCTTTCAAGACGGCCTTGTCCAGCCTAAATTATGCGGGCTTCGCGCGTCGTCCCGCCGGCCACGGCGGAGCGATGCACTAGCCAGGAGAACTCCATGCCCGCCCTGACCGAATGGAGAGTGCCGCCGGCCAATCAGCCGCGTGCGAGCGAGTACGGCTTCGATCTCGACCGCGCGCTCGCGTCCGTCGTCGGCCTGCACGCCATCATCCCGCCCGACGCGTTCAGCGCCGAGACGCTGGGCACCGAGCGCGCCGGCAACGGCGTCGTGATCGACGACGGGCTGGTGCTGACCATCGGTTATCTCATCACCGAGGCGGAATCGGTGTGGCTGCACCTCGCCGACGGGCGCGTCGTCGAAGGACATGCCCTGGGCTTCGATTCCGTCACCGGCTTCGGTCTCGTGCAGGCGCTGGGTGAGCTCGACGTCGAACCCTTGCCGCTCGGCGACTCGGCGCAGACCCGCGTCGGCGACCGCGTCGTGGTCGGCGGCGCCGGCGGCCGCACGCGATCGGTTGCGAGCCAGATCGTGGCCAAGCAGGAATTCGCCGGCTACTGGGAATATCTGCTGGACGAGGCTGTCTTCACCTATCCCGCGCACCCGAACTGGGGCGGCACCGGCTTGCTCAACGAGCGCGGCGAGTTGATCGGCATCGGCTCGCTTCAGCTCGAGCGCGAACGCGACGGCAAGGCCGAGCACGTCAACATGATCGTGCCGATCGACCTGTTGAAGCCGATCCTGGAGGATCTGCGCAAGTTCGGCCGCGTCAACAAGCCGTCGCGGCCCTGGCTCGGACTCTATTCGACCGAGATCGACAACCGCGTGGTGGTGATCGGAATCTCCGCCAATGGTCCGGCCGCTCACGCCGAGCTCAAGACCGGCGACGTCATCCTCGCCGTGGACGGCGAGAAGATCACGAGCCAGACCGCCTTCTACAAGAAGATGTGGGCGCTCGGCGCCGCCGGCGTCGACGTGCCGCTCACCGTGCATCATGAAGGCGTCACCTTCGACGTCACGGTGACCTCGACCGACCGCTTCAAGCTGTTGAAGGCGCCGAAGCTGCACTGACCGGCCGAACTGAAGCAAGGAAGCGGCGATGACCGAGGCCGTCGTTGACGACATCGTGGCCGTACTGCCGCCGCTGCTCGATGCGCTGGAGGCGCTCGGCTTCTTCGCCCGCCACCTGCATCCGCCGGCCTTCGCCTCCGTGATGAATGCGATCGGTGCGCCGGACGAGGCGCTGCAAGCGGCGCGCGCCGCGATCGGCACCTGGCCTGAACAATTCGCCGGCTTGCGCAACCGGCTCGATGGTGCCTGCAACGAAACACTCGCCGCCTTTGCCGGCATTCGCGAGGTCGAGCGCGGCAACGGCGATCTCGTCGCCCTCTTCCGCGCACTGCGCCACGCGCCGCGCGCGCTGGAAGCGCTTTATCCGCTTGCAGTGCAGTTTCCGCCGGTCAGCAGCTTCTTCCTCAACGCCGCGAGGCGCGAGGACGAGAACCTGCTGGCACGGCTCGCGGCCGGCGCGGGCGAGCACACCGGCATCTTCCACGATCACAACGAGCCCGGCAGCCGCGGCGGCTTCTCGGTCTATGTCCCCGAATATTACACGCCCGATCGCGCCATGCCGCTGGTGATGGCGCTGCATGGCGGCAGCGGCAATGGCCGTGGCTTCCTGTGGAGCTGGTTACGCGATGCCCGCAGCCTGGGCGCGATCCTGGTGGCGCCGACGGCGACCGGTCAAACCTGGGCGCTGATGGGCGACGACACCGATACGCCCAACCTCATGCGCATCCTCGAGACCGTGCGCAGCCGCTGGACCATCGACGGCTCGCGCATGCTGCTGACCGGCATGAGCGACGGAGGCACTTTCTGCTACGTCAGCGGGCTCGATGGCGCCTCGCCCTTTACGCATCTCGCGCCGGTGTCGGCGACCTTCCACCCGCTGATGGCGGAGATGGCGGATGCTGCGCGCCTGCAGGGCCTGCCGATCTTCATCATCCACGGCAAGCTCGACTGGATGTTTCCCGTGCAGACCGCGCGACAGACGCAAGCGGTGCTCTCCGCCGCCGGCGCCGACGTCACTTATCGCGAGATCGATGATCTCAGCCACACCTATCCGCGCGAGATCAATGCGGAGCTGCTGGCGTGGCTGAACGGAGAATGAACAACCTCTCCTTAGATGCGCCGCATGGCCGCGGAACCATCGCGCCGTGCCGACGTTATCGGCGCGACACCGGAGGTTCGCTATGAAGACTTTTTTCGGAATGATTTTGGGCGCGCTGCTTCTTGCGGGCGGCGTCTATGTCTATGATTCCATGCAGACCTCATCCGTCGCCAATGGCGAGGTCGCGACCACCAACCGCACCATCGTGAACTGGGATGTCGCCAAGGCCGACTGGGATGCTCTGCGCGATCGCGCGCACAAGGACTGGGTCCGCATCTCGTCGAAGTAACGTTGCAGACATCATGAACAAGGCGCCGTCGCGGTCTGCGGCGGCGCCTTTGTGTTGGCCGTGTCGGTTGCGGCGAGCGCCTTAGTTCATCTTGGCCTTGCGCGCGTCGGCGATGACCTGCTCGAACTCGGTCATGCTGAGCGCGCCGGGCACGCGGTACTTGCCGACGATGAACGACGGGGTGCCGCGGAAGCCGAAGGCTTCGGCCTGCTCGTTGTTGCGCTTGAGGATGGCGTCGATGTCCTTGGCATGGTCGGTGAGATCGCGCTTCAACCGGTCCATGTCGACGCCGGCAGCCGCCAGAAGCTCATTGATGCGCGGCTCGGTCAGGCGGGAGCTGACGCCCATCATGGCGTCATGCGCCTGGTGGTACTTGTCCTGGAATTTCGCCGCGAGCGCGATCCGCGCCGCCGTGACCGACACCGGCCCGAGGACCGGCCAGTCCTTCATCACCAGCCTCACCTTGCCGTCGTCCTGGACGACCTGGCGCAGCTCGGGCTCGAGCTTGCGGCAATAGGGGCAATTGTAGTCGGACCATTCGACGATGGTGATATTGCCGTCGGGATTGCCGGCGACGGGCGTGTCCGGATCGCGCAGCACCTTCGTTTCGGTCAGCACCTCGTCATCGGCGGCGGCGGCCCGTGCCGAGGTGATGCCGCCCGCTGCGAGCGCGCCCGCCCCGATCAGCGTGAGCGCCGCACGCCGCGTCGGTACCAAGAGGCCCTTATTCCTGAATCCAGTCATATCTCGTCCCGTTTCGGTCCCATCCCCGCAAATACGGTTGGAGACCGGGAAGTGTTACGCTTCATATAGAGCGTCGCGGCGGCGATGTCATCGCACCAGCAGCGTGACCGCCAGCGGGACCAGGAACGAGGTCACCAAAGCGTTCAGGCTCATGGCGATGCCGGAAAAGACGCCGGCGATCTCATCCACCTGGAACGCGCGCGCGGTGCCAATGCCGTGCGCGGCGAGGCCGGCGGCAAATCCGCGCGCGCGGAAATCGGTGACGCCGGTGCGGTTCATCAGCGGCGTCACGATGATCGCGCCCATGATGCCGGTGAGGATCACCGCGACCGCCGCCAGCGAGGGATCGGCGTGCAGGGATTCGGCGATGCCCATGGCAACGCCGGCCGTGACCGATTTCGGCGCCAGCGACAGCACGACGTCGCGCGGCAGCCCGGCGAGCTCGGCCAGCAGCACGACCGACACCACCGCCGTGACCGAGCCGGCCACGAGCGCCACCAGCATCGGCACGATGGACGACACCACGCGCCTGCGGTTCTCGTAGAGCGGCACGGCGAGCGCGACGGTGGCGGGCCCCAGCAGGAAGTGCACGAACTGCGCACCGGCGAAATAGGTGGTGTAGGAGGTGCCGGTTACGAGCAGGAACGCACCGATGATCCACATCGCATGCAGCACGGGATTGGCGAGCGGATGGCGCCGGCTCGCCAGCGACACCGCATCCGTGCTCGCATAGACCAGCAGGGTCACGGTCAGCCACAGCAGCGGGGACTGCGAGAGATAGACCCAGAGCGAGAACGGGTTGTCCTTCATCGCGCGTCCTGTTGCCTCAGGAGGCGGCTGACGAGGCGGAAGGTCAGCACCGTTGCAAGCAGCGTGACGACCACCGAGAGC
This sequence comes from Bradyrhizobium sp. WSM2254, assembly GCF_000472645.1. NCBI lineage: Bacteria > Pseudomonadati > Pseudomonadota > Alphaproteobacteria > Hyphomicrobiales > Nitrobacteraceae > Bradyrhizobium > Bradyrhizobium sp. WSM2254. The sequence continues at coordinate 208,236 of NZ_AXAB01000017.1, forward strand.
GCGAGCACGAGAATGATGGCGACGCCGTGGGATGCGAGCAGATCGAGCTTCTGCACGACGCCGACACCGGCCGGCACGAACAGAAGCGACAGATGGGCCAGCAATCCTTTGCTGGCAGTCTCCACACCGCCGTTGCGCAACGGCCCGCACGCAAGCAGCGCAAAGCGGTCGCGTGCAAGCAGCAGGATCAACAGCAACAGCAGGCCGAGCACGGGGCCCGGCAATGGCAGGCCGAGGCCGCGCACGACGGCTTCGCCGATCAACTGGCAGAGCAGGATGAGGCCGAGACTTGCGAGCATGACAAGCGCATCAAGAGATGCGCCGGCAGGCTTGTCAATCGCCGCTAGGCACGGGGCGCACGCACTTCGGGCGAAGCCGCAACGCGGGGCAGCATCGCCATCAACGTTCCGGTCATGGTGGCGATCAGCGTGGTCTTGCCTTCGTGCTCGGCAAAGGCCCTGGCCTCGCAGAAGGTCAGCGTGCGGCCGGGCTTGACCACCTCGGCCTTGAAGACGAAGCGCGCGCCGCGGGCGGGCGCGAGCAGCGTGGTCTTGAACTCGACAGTGAGGATATCGGCCTTGTCGGGCATCAGGGTGAAGGCGGCAACGCCGCAGGCATTGTCGAGCCCGGCCGTGATGATGCCGGCGTGGACAAATCCGTTCTGCTGCGTGAATTTGGGCGAGTGCAGCATCGCCAGCTCGGCCTCGCCCGGCGCAAGGCGGACGATCGAGACGCCAAGCGTGCGCATCGCCGGCTGACCGTCGAACATGGCAATGGCCGCGGCGCGGTAGCCCGGGTTCCTCGGCTCGAACGCGGTCATGGCTCAAGCCTCGGCCGGTTCGGTGAGATATCTAAGAGCGACCTCGCGGATCGCAGCCTCGAACGGCGCTGATTTGCGCTTGCTTCGGTCCATATGCACGCCGGTAATCTCGCAGAAAGCGGCGATCTCGCCGGTCTCTGCATTGATCATATCGTGCCGGAAGCGGATCGATTTTTCGCGGACGTCGAGCAGATGGCTGCGGATCTCGACGATGTCGCCGGCGAGCAGCTCGCGCTTGTAGCTGATGTTCTGCTGCACGGCGGCCATGCCGCGGCCGGAGGAGCGCAAATAACTCGGCGTCAGTCCGAGGCGGGCGAACAGATTCCAGTTGGCCTCATCGAATTTGCCGACATACCACATGATGTTCATGTGGCCGACATGGTCGCACTGCCACGGATAGACCGTGCCGCGATAGGTCGCCTCCTGCTCCATCGCCATTCCCTGCCCTGTTGTTGATCTTGATACGGTAGCGTATCAGGCGTCAGACGCGCTAGCAATACGGCACCGTATCAAGAACCGGTGAGGCTTCCTTCATGAGCGACGGCAAGGGCGATGTCTGGGTCGAGGCAGGGTTTACCGAGCTCGCCCGCTCGGGGGTCGAGGGCGTCAGGGTCGAGGTGCTCGCCAAGAATCTCGGCGTCACCAAGGGCGGCTTCTACCGCCGCTTCGCCGACCGCGCCGCACTGCTCGGGGCCATGCTGGAACGCTGGCGCGAGGGGCGCGCGGCGTCCATCGCACAGCAGACGAGCCTCGACGGGCAGGCGCCCCGCGAACGGCTGAGGGCGGTGATCCAGCTCTATTCCGAGCGGCTCAACCCGGAGGGCATGGCGATCGAGCTCGCGATCCGGCAATGGGCCCGTTCGGACGAGAACGCCGCGACGGCGGTGGCGAGCGTGGATGCGGCGCGGCTCAAGCACGTCGCCGAGCTCTATCGCGCGACCGGCCTCGAGGCCGAGGCGGCCGAGGCGCAGGCCTTCCTGTTCTACTGCTTCATCTTCGGCCAGAGCCTGCTGTTCGTCGAGCGCGGTCCGCGGAAGCGATCGCAGCTCGTGGCGAAATCGGCCGAGAAACTATTGGACTGAGCGGAATGGCCGGAGCTTTGCCCCGGCCATCGCATCATGCCGAAGCCTCAGGCGGCGCCCTTCAGCTTCTTGTTGCATTCGCTGTAATAGCCGCCACCCTTCTCGATCCACTTCATGCCGCCATTGCCGTTGGTGGTCTTGTTGGCATTGTACTGGTCGACGCAGGTGTGCAGGCGGGCCTTGCCGGCCGTTTCCTTGGCGTATTTCGGATCGACCGCGTTCGGATAGATCGCGGGCCCGGCCGGCAACGTCGGCGCCGGAGCAGCAGCGGGGGCTGCCTCCTTCTTCGCCTGCTTCGGCGCTGCCGGAGCGGCCGGCGCAGCGGGAGCAGCCGCGGTCGGCGCAGCGGCAGGCGTCGCGTCCGCACCGCACTGGGCCTTGCGGAAGTCATTCCACTTCATGGTGCCGAGCGAGCCGTCCTTCTTGGCTGCCTGATATTTCGCGCTGCACTCCTGCGAGGTCAGCGCCTGCGCCGGTGCGGTGGCCACCAATGCCGCGACACCCGACGCCACAATCGCACACAACAATTTTGTCTGAATGGTCATCCCTTTGGTCTCCTCCTTGGTCTTCCCCGACGGAAGTTAAACGAGGATTGCTATCCTAGCGTGCCGGTCGCTTGCGACAAGGATACGATGGCTTTCGCCGCCAAAATATAGTGATCCCGCCGCTCGGCTCATTCATGTCGCGTTCAGCAACGCGAGCCGACGTTCCAGCCCTTCGCCATTTTCCAGGAAGAGTGCAACACCATGACCCTCGCCTCCCGCCTCGCCGCCGTCGCCCTCGCCTCCCTGCTCGCCACCGGCACCGCCTTCGCGCAGACCGCCGCGCCGGCAGCCAAGACCGACACCAAGACCACAACCGCCGCGCCCACGGACAAGAAGGCACCAAAGGAGCACTCGGCCGAGTCGCTCGAATGCTCCAAGCAGGCGGATGCCAAGGGGCTGCATGGCAAGGAGCGCAAGAAATTCCGCTCCGAATGCATCAAGACCGCCAAGGCCGGCACGGCCGCGCCGGCTGCCGCGGACAAGAAGTAAGTCAGTCACCCCCGGCTTCGGCGAGAGGCGCGCGCATTGCGGCATGACGAGCCTGCAATTGTGCGCCTCCCGCTGATTTGCGATAAGGCGGCGTGAAGCAAATCACCGCCTCCCTGCCGTTCGAATGGCCGAGCCGTGCCAAGATCCTGAGCACGGTGGAGACACTCGTCATCGGCACGGCCGGCGGCCTCGTGTTTCTCGTCGCCAATCTTCCCGGCGGGCTGATCTCGGGCTCGATGATCGCGGTCGGCATCGCCGCGATCGCCGGCCGGCAGCTGACGCTGCCGCCGATCCTGACCCAGACCGTACTGGTGCTGCTCGGCATCTCGCTGGGCTCGGTCGTCTCGCGTCACCTGATCCAGCAGGTCAGCGCCTATCCCCTGACCATCGGCCTGCTCGCACTAGCGACCTTCTGCTCGACCTTCGGCTCGAGCTATTACCTCCAGCGCGTTCATGGCTGGGATCGCACCTCGGCCTTTCTTGCCGGCAGCCCCGGCGCGCTGTCGCAGATCACGATTTTGGCGGTCGAGCGCGGCGCCGACCTGCCGGGCATCGCGGTGGTGCAGACCATGCGCGTCATCATCCTCACCGCCGCGCTGCCGATGGTGCTGGCGCTTGCGGGCGTGTCGTCTTCTGTTGCGCCGTCCCTGACGACGGCCATTGCCTCGCCGCTCGACCTCGTGGAGCTGGTTGCGGCCTCGCTCGCCGCAGCGCTCGTCCTGCGGCTGATCAAGTTTCCGGCGAGCTGGATGTTCGGCGCGATGATCGCCTCCAGCGTGCTGCATGGCGCCGGCTGGGTCGAGGGCGGCCTGCCGAACTGGGTGCGCGGCGTGGCGCTGATCGGCATCGGCGCCCTGATCGGCAGCCGGTTCGCGCGGATGCGGATCAAGACCCTCGCCGGCCACATCAACGCGGCGCTGGGGTCGTTTACCGTGGCCATCGCCGTCTCCGCGATCTTCGTCGGCATCGTCGCCCTCACCACGCAGGTGAAGTTCTCGGACGTCGTCGTCGCCTTCGCGCCGGGCGCGATGGACGCCATGCTGGCCTTGGCCCTGACGCTGCACATCGACCCGATCTTCGTCGGCGCCCATCATCTGTCACGCTTCGTGTTCGTGACGATCGCGACGCCCGGCATCGTGCACCTGTTCGGCCGCACGCAGGACGACGTGGACGATTAAGCTTCAGCGCTTCGCCGTCCGCACAAATCCCCACGCCGCGATCGCGGCCATCAGCAGCGAGATCAGCACGTTGTAGCCGGCGAGCGAAAGGCCGAGGAAGCGCCACTGCACCTCGTCGCAGCGCACCACCTTCACGGTGTCGAGCTTCGACAGGAGGTCGGCGGCATTGCCGAGATTGACGACGGGGCCGGAGCAGTCGGTCGGTCCCTTCCAAAAACCCCACTCGACGCCGGAATGGTAGGTGCCGAGCCCGGCATTGGCGAGTGTCGCAAGCGCGAGGATCGCAAGCCCCGCGAGCAGCAATGGCCGCGGCGCGCCGCTCCTCGCCGCAAGCGCGGTGAGCGCGCCGAGCGGGATCGCGAGGTAGTAGGCGTAACGCTGCTCCAGGCAGAGCGGACAGGGCACGATTTCCAGCACGAGCTGGAAGAACCAGGCGCCCGCGATCGTGGCTGCCGCAATCAGCGTGACGAGAAGGGAGGCGGCCAGCGCGGGGCTCGCCGCCGCCGGCTTGAACGCAGGTATTGCGGCACTCTGGGTCGTCACGGCAGCCTCTTCCGCTGGGTCGCTTTCCTTAGCCTCTAGCCCCAGCCCAAGCGGCTGTCGAGAACGGCCGGGATCACTTTGGCGCGGGTTGACCCTGCCCCGTCCATGGCTATAGTCCGCCGGCTTCGCGACGCCCGCACTGGGGCCGACCGAGGGCCCCTGTGGCGGAACTGGTAGACGCGCTCGACTCAAAATCGAGTTCCGCAAGGAGTGCTGGTTCGATTCCGGCCAGGGGCACCATGCAAAAATCAAGCATCTGAATTTGTTGACGAAATCGCAGAATTAGTCCCACTCGACGCGCCGGTGGGACACAATTTTGTTCACGCTTTGACATCGCGTGGCTGGATCAAATGCATCGCATCGGCAGCGAGCCGCTCTTGATCTGCGCGACGCGTATATTCTTCTGCCATCCGAATCGAATCCCAGCCGAAGATCGCCATCAATTGACGTGAAGTTGCTCCGTTGTTTGCGGCTATCGTAGCGCCTGCCTTCCGAAGGCCATGCGCGGTGCAATGTGGAAGACCAGCTTCGTCACACCATTCACGAAACTTATTTCCAAAACCAGCTTCGGTGAACGGCTTGCCGAATTGCGTCACCAAGAACGTTAGATCTCCGCAGGGAGATTTCTCAATTACGGCCTGAAGCGCGGGCAGGAGCGGGAGAACCAACTTCTTCGGCTTACGATTTCGATTTTTGTGCTGCGTGAAAGAGAGTCTCTGAGCCTTCATGTGCTGCTTACCGAGACGGACGACGTCGGATCGGCGTTGGCCAGTGAACGCCAGCAGTGCCAACGCGAGCCGGGCTTTGCTTCCTATTGGATGACGCTCCTCGAACTGCCGGACCTCTTCAACGGTCCATGTATGATAACCGGTCGAACCTGTCCGCAAGTAAGGCACATCCCGCGCGGGATTCAGTGCTGCAAGTTTCCTACGAACCCCAAACTTGAAAACTTGACGAATGGCCTTCACCCGCGCGTTCGCGGCCTCAGGGAAGTCCAGCTTTCGATCCCGAAGCACCTCTACAGCATTGGTCGTCATTTTGGATAGCGGCATATCTTTGAAGAGCTTCAGCGACCCGGGCGTAATTGGCTCATCAAAGGTCGATTCAAGGACCAGCCGACGAACGTGGCGAGTTCGGGGGTCAAGCCGCTTGTAGTCAGCGCATTCAGCGAAATACTTCACACACAACCAACGCCAAGTGCCCACCCCTATGATGGCCCTGCTGACTGATGTGCCGGTCTTCGCCTCTTCATATGCGGCCATGAACTCCGGTGTCCAGGGGGTACCGCGAAGCCTGACCTTTCGAGCGCCCTTCGCACGATAATAGATCCGAATATTGCCGTGGCGGTCGATGTCCTCGACGCAACCAGCCGGAAGACGACGACGCAGGTCCGAGCTTCCTCTGCTCATAGAGATGCGCTCCAATCTTCTCTGTCCTCACCACCTTCGGCGGGAAGCGCATCGAAGTCTCGATCGAGCTGGTGTATATCCCAGACTTTTCGTCCATCAATGAGCTTCGGGGCTCCTATCCGGCCATCCTTTCGCATCTGGTCAAATTTGGACGGGGATACCCCGACATAATCGGCCGCTTGCTCGCGGGACAATCCCCGTCGTGGAGCCAAACGTGTCCGACCACCCGACCTCCCATCCAAGGCATTTGCCGTTGCTCTTGTACCGCCTCGTTGCCGAACAGTGTGCAGGGAGGAGGCAAACTTGGACCAGCTCACGATCTTGAGAGGATAGATATCGGAAATCTGAAAAACCGACGAAAAGAATTCTTTATTGTTCATCCAGGTCACGCGGCCCCCGCGTCTAATCCAATGTAGGCCGTCGAGCCCTGTAGCAGCAAGGCCCACAGCATTTATTGCCCGGCACAATCCAGGATGCGCTCGACCGCACAGAATGGCCTTGGCGGAGGCATAAATGGCCCCAGAGCGGCGATTTTTTCCCAGCTACCCCAGCCCCACCGATTCAGCATTAAAACGCAATTCTACTGAACGGCTCGGCGCGGCAAATGATTGACTCTTTTTCCGAATTCTTGAATTGGGGGCCCGGTCACGCCATATTGACCATAGTCGGACGGGTCCAATTGCGGGATCAAAGAGCGTCCGACGCTAAATACTTTATCGGGTCATACATTTCAGGAGGAGATTTCTTGAAGCACCAACATCGACTGACATTCCGCCTTTCCCGGGATCTCGCAGACGTTCTTATTCAGCATGCCGTACGGAAGGACGTTTCAGTCTCTGCCATCGTTCGCGAGGCGATCCTGACGTTGAAATTCGAAGACCGGCGCGGTTGATCACCGCGCAATAGCGTTTCACTCCATGCAGGATTGACGACACGACCGGTTTCTCAGCCGGAGCGGCTGCTCCGGCGTGTCCGACATTCCTACATTCATCGATTTGAGAGATCATTTTGACCAAGATGGTAATTCGATTTGCGTCAGCGCCATGTGGTTCTGGGAAGACGTACCAACTGATCGAAAGAGCGATCCGGATTTGTACCAGCGGCGACAAGGTTTTGCTGGCCCAGCCAACCACGGTGCTGGCTGAGGAGACTGAGAAAGCATTCCGATCAAGATCCGGATGTCCGCCGCTTCAGGTGTTCAATACCAACACCGTCGGGCGGGGTGTGGCTCGGCAGCTATCCGACTACCTGGCCAGTCCTCAAGATGATGGGCCCGAGATCATCATCTGTACCCACCAAGTTCTATCCCACCTTCCGTTTCTGGCGATGGGACAGAAGTGGCACCTTCTCATAGATGAATGTCCTCAGGTGCACCGTGAAGCCACACATAACCTTCCTGATACGCACCGGATGATCACCGAAAATATCGCACTGGAGCCGTATGGCAACAGATACGACCACGTGATCGTGGATGACGAAGAGGCCCTCAAGCAGGTCGCCTATAATAAGGACAGTGATGAGGTCTTCGGCGTCCTTCAGGAGACTGCGCGCATCTTGATCAGCCCCCACTGGCAGACTTTCGTGCTCCGCGAGAGCTTTGAGGCCCTCCTAGATGGGTCAGGCAAACAGCTAACCTTCCACTCGATCCTGCCGTCAACGTTCCTGTCGAGATTTGCCAGCGTATTCATTTGCGGCGCCAATTTCGAAGATAGTGGCATTTACAAGCTCTGGCGCAATGAAGTGGAATGGTGCCAAGACACAAAATTCGAAAACAATCTTCGCTACGCGGCGCACGAAAATGGAAACCTGCTAGCCGTATATTACGCCGTTGAAGGGAATTGGTCGCGAGGGAAGCGGGAGGATTGCAGCAAGGAAATAAGAGAAGCTGCGGTTGCGATCTTTCAAGAGCGCCCTTTCGTGTTATTCGGCCTGCAATATTGACCCCCTAAGCCGGGGGATCGGCGTCCAAAATTGACCCCCTATAGGTTGGTCTGTTGCGCTGCCTGCTTCGTAACAAAGCAGGTGGTGGAGGATGCTGGTCGTGGAGACGATTGCGCGGATTCGGCGCGAGCACTTCATCAAGGGCAAGACGATCAAGGAGATCGCACGTGACCTGAAGGTGTCACGGAACACGGTCCGGAAGGTTCTGAGGTCGGGAGAGACCTCCTTCGAGTATGAGCGGCAAGTGCAG